>NZ_ASSI01000306.1:0-3279 GCF_000466765.1 Burkholderia sp. AU4i
GCCGAGCCAGGGCGCGGGGTCGCTCAGCAGCGTCGGCGTGTTCCTGCGCAAACCGGCACTGGTCGCGTTGTACGCGATTACGGTGCGTGGTCGTGTCCGTGTCCGTGTGCGTGTGCGTGTGCGTGTGCGTGTGCGTGTGCGTGCTGGGGCTGCGTGCTGCGTGCTGCGTGCTACGTGCTGCGTGCTGCGCGCCTCACGCGTCGGTCGCACGCCTGAGCAGCAGTTCGCGCTCGCGCTCGTTGCGCGTCAGTTCCGCCGCGCGGCGGAATTCGGCCTTGGCCTCGTCGGCGCGGCCGAGCTTCGCCAGCAGGTCGCCGCGCACGCTCGGCAGCCAGTGATAACGCGCAAGCGCCGGATCGTCGCGCAGCACGTCGACGAGTTCGAGCGCCGCGGCGGGCCCGAATGCCATCCCGACGGCCACCGCGCGATTCAGTTCGACGACCGGCGACGGTGCGACCTCGGCGAGCGCGTCGTACAGCGCGACGATCTGCGCCCAGTCCGTGTCCGCCGCCTGCCGCGCACGCGCATGGCAGGCGGCGAGTGCAGCCTGCAACGCATACGGCCCGCGCACGCCGCCGAGCTTCGTCGCCTGCTCCAGCGCCGCGAGGCCGCGTCGGATCAAGAGCGGATCCCAGCGGCTGCGATCCTGGTCGAGCAGCAGGACGGGCCGGCCCTGCGCGTCGGTGCGCGCGTGCATGCGCGACGCCTGCAGTTCCATCAACGCGACGAGCCCGAGCACTTCGCTCTCGTCCGGCGCCAGCCCGGCCAGCACGCGGCCGAGCCGCAGCGCCTCGTCGCACAGCGCCGGGCGTGTCCAGTCGTCGCCCGCGGTCGCCGCGTGGCCTTCGTTGAACACGAGATAGATCACCTCGAGCACCGACGCGAGCCGCGCGGGCCGCGCATCGGCGGCCGGCACCTCGAACGGCACGTGCGCGGCCGCGAGCGTGCGCTTGGCGCGCACGATCCGCTGCGCGATCGTCGGCTCGGGCGTCAGGAACGCGCGCGCGATCTCGCCCGTCGTCAGCCCGCCGAGCAGCCGCAGCGTCAGCGCGACGCGCGCATCGGTCGACAGCACCGGGTGGCACGACGTGAAGATCAGCCTCAGCAGATCGTCGCCGATGTCGTCGTCGCTCGCGTCGGCGAGCGCATCCGCGATGTCGGGCACGACATGCGCTTCGAGCGCGTCCATCTCGTGGCCGAGCTGGTCGCGCTTCGCCGCGTGGAGCGACTCCTGCCGGACCCGGTCGAGCGCGCGGCGCTTCACGGCCGTCATCAGCCACGCGGCCGGGTTGTCGGGCACGCCGTCGACGGGCCAGTGCTCGAGCGCCGCGACGAGCGTGTCCTGCGCCAGCTCCTCGGCCACGCCGACGTCGCGCACCACGCGCGCGGCGCGCGCGATGATCTTGGGCGCCTCGATCCGCCAGACCGCTTCGATCGCACGGTGAGTCGCCTCGAGCGTCACGACGCCTGCCCCTGGGCGGACGCATCCAGCGGCATGGCCATCAGCTCCCATGCATGGCCGTCCGGATCGTCGAACCCGTGGCCGTACATGTTCGGATACTCGCGCGGCGCCTGCGGCGCGGACCCGCCGGCCGCGAGCGCCTTCGCGACGATCGCGTCGACCTCGGCGCGGCTGTCGCACGACAGGCACGTCAGCGCCTGCACCTGCGTCGCCGGATCGACGATGGTCTTGCCGGTGAAGGTCTGGAAAAACGGCCGCACGAGCAGCATCGCGAAAATCGTGTCGCTGATCTTGATGCAGGCGGCCTGTTCGTTGGTGTAGGCCGGCACGACCTCGAAACCGAGTGCCTGGTAGAACGTCTTCGCGCGCGGCAGGTCGGCCACGGGCAGGTTGATGAAAACCATCTTGTGCATGACGGATGCTCCGGTGAGACTGGATTCGGGTGGATTCAGGCCTGGGTGCGGCCGACGTGGAGATCGCGGAACCGCTCGACCGCGTCGCTCGGGGTGAGGTCGTCGAGCTCGAACAGCGGCCGCACCTCGATCTCGCAGTCCATTTCCGCGCCGAACGGCGCGGGGAACCGGCGCGTCCATTCGAGCGCCTCGTCGCGCGAACGCACCTGGATCAGCGTATAGCCGGCGATCAGTTCCTTCGTTTCGGCGAACGGGCCGTCGATCACCGTGCCCTTGCCGCCCGTGTAGCGCACGCGCCAGCCGCGCGCGCTCGGCCGCAGCCCGTTCGCGTCGAGCAGCACACCGGCCCTGGCCAGTTCCTCGTGGTAGACGGTCATGGCTTCGACCAGCCGGTTGTCCGGCAACGCGTCGGATTCGCTGACGGCGTTCGCCCGGATCATGATCATGAATCGCATCGTTTACTCCTTGTCATCGGTGGCAGGCGGCGCCCGTTCGGCGGCGCCTTATCCGGACGACGGCCGGAAGACGCCCGGATCGACACGTTCCGCGACCAATCAGGGTAAATACCGAGTCGCGGCATTCACAGGAAGCACGGGCCGACCGCGCGTACCTCGACCGTGCACCATTGCGCGGCCGGGCACTGGCGCGCGATCTCGATCGCTTCCTCGCGGGTGTCGACGTCGACGAGAAAGAAGCCGCCGACCATCTCCTTCACCTCCGCGAACGGGCCGTCGAGCAGGCGCGTCTCGCCGTCGCGCACCTGCACGCGCGTGCCGCGCTCGGAACGCTCCAGCGACTCGACACCGCGCAGCACGCCGCGCGCCTTCAGCGTCTCGGCGAAATCGACCATCCGCGCGTACAGCGCCTGGCCTTCGTCGAGCGTGCGCTCGGCACGCTGGTCGGTCGGCTCGACAATCAACAGCATGTAGGACATGGATTTCTCCTGTGGGAACGGGGCGCGGCGGCGTGTGCTGCGCGATCGGGATGCGCCGCCGATGCAAAAGCGTAACAGCCGCCGTGCGCGTTGCATCGTCGGCCGATCGGCACACTGGCCGGACGGCCAATTTCGCCGCTTCCTGACATTTTGCCGTCAAGATGCTTTCCCGAATCGTCGGATTTTCTTCCTGTGGACCGCCCCATGTCACGCCTGCTTTCGCCGCCTGCCGTTGCAGCGTTCTTCGTCCTCTCCACCCTCTTCGTCCTCCTCGCCGGGCCCGCCGCGGCCGCGCCGCCGGTCAGCGCCGGCTGCGGCGGCGCAACCACGCCGATTGCCGACCTCCGCGGCGCCGGCGGCCCGTCGCCGCTGACCGGGCAAACGACCTCGATCGAAGCGGTCGTCACCGCGGCATTCACCGGCGCCGACGGCCTGGGCGGCTTCTTCGTCCAGCAGGCCGACGCGCAGCG
>NZ_ASSI01000307.1:0-2767 GCF_000466765.1 Burkholderia sp. AU4i
GATGCCGCTTCCGCCGCACTGGCCGCGCTCGGCACGACCGGCTGCGGCAGCGCCGTGAAGCCGGCCGCGACGGCGGCGGGCCGGTTCGCGTCGCCAATCACCGGTGCGTTGACGGGTTCGGTCGCCGACGCCGCGGCGGCCACGGCCGCGGCCTCGTTCTGCGGGTTCTGGCGGTCGACGAGGTAGAAGTCGAGCACGCGGCGCGCGATCGGGCCCGCGGCCTGCGCGCCCCAGCCGCCGTTCTCGACGACCAGCGCGACGGCGATCTGCGGATGGTCGACCGGTGCGTACGCGATGAACAGCGCGTGGTCGCGCAGGTGCTCGGCGAGCAGGTGGCCCTTGTAGTTGGAGCCTTGCAGCGAGAACACCTGCGCGGTGCCGGTCTTGCCGGCGGCGAGGTACGGCGCGCCGCGGAACACCTTGTACGCGGTGCCGGACGGGTTCTCGATCACGTTCTCCATCCCGCGCTTCACGACGTCGATGTCGGCCTGCTTGAGCGGGATCACTTCGCTTTCCTTCGGCACGGTCAGGCGGCGCCCGCGCGTGATCGGATCCTCGATTTCCTTCACCAGGTGAGGCTTCATCACGACGCCGTTGTTCGCGAGCGTCGCGGTCGCGTGCGCGAGCTGCAGGATCGTGAACGAGTTGTAGCCCTGGCCGATCCCGAGGCTGATCGTCTCGCCGTCGAACCACTTCTGCTGCGCGGCCTTCTTGAACGCCTTCTTCTTCCAGTCGGTCGACGGCAGGATCCCGCGCGCCTCGCCCTGGATGTCGATCCCGGTGATCTGGCCGAAGCCGAACGGCTTCATGAAGTTCGCGATCGCGTTCACGCCGAGGTCGCGTGCGAGCATGTAGAAGTAGGTGTCGTTCGACACCATGATCGCCTTGTTCATGTCGACCCAGCCCTGGCCCGAGCGCACGTCGTTGCGGAACGTGTGGCCGCCGAACGTGAAGTAGCCGGGATCCTGGAAGCCCCAGCCCGGCGTGCGCTTGCCGAGCGTCAGGCCGGCGAGCGCCATGAACGGCTTGTAAGTCGAGCCGGGCGGGTAGGTGCCGTGCAGCGGGCGGTTCAGCAGCGGCTTGTCGGTCGAGTTGTTCAGCTCGTCCCAGGTCTGCTGGTCGATGCCGTCGACGAACGAGTTCGGGTCGAAACTCGGCGACGACACGAACGCGAGCACGTCGCCCGTCTTCGGCTCGATCGCGACCAGCGCGCCGCGCTTGCCGGCGAACGCCTGCTCGGCGACCTGCTGCAGCCCGATGTCGAGCGACAGCACGAGGTTGTTGCCGGGCGTCGCCTGCGTGCGCGACAGCGTGCGCACCGGCCGGCCGCCGGCCGTCACCTCGACTTCCTCGAAGCCCGTCAGCCCGTGCAGCTCGGTTTCGTAGCTCTGCTCGACGCCGATCTTGCCGATGTAGTCGGTGCCCTTGTAGTTGTTCGCGTCGCGGCGCGGATCGTAGTTTTCCTGGTCGCTGTCGTTGTCGTCGCTCATCGCGTCGATGCGATCCTGGTCGCGCTTCGAGATCCGGCCGATGTAGCCGATCACGTGCGCGGCCGTCGTACCGAGCGGATATTGGCGGAACAGCCGCGCGCGCACGTCGACGCCGGGGAAGCGGAAGCGCTGCGCGGTGAAGCGCGCGACTTCCTCGTCGGTGAGCCGGGTGCGGATCGGCAGGCTCTCGAAGTTCTTCGAGTCTTCCTGCAGCTTCTTGAAGCGGCGGCGGTCGCGCGCGTCGATCGGGATGATCTCGGACAGCTTGTCGATCGTGTTCTCGAGCGTGTCGTCGAGCTTCGACGGCGTGATCTCGAGCGTATAGGCCGAATAGTTCTTCGCGAGGATCACGCCGTTGCGGTCGGTGATGATCCCGCGGTTCGGCACGATCGGCGCGACCGAGATGCGGTTTTCCTCGGCCTGCAGTGCGTATTTGCCGTGCTGCATCAACTGCAGGTAGAAAAAGCGGCTCGCGAGCAGCCCGAAGCAGACGAACACGAACACGCCCGCCGCCGCGACGCGCAGGCGGAACTTCGAGAGCTGCTGTTGGGTGTCGTTGAATTCGGTCATGCGGTTACGATCGATCTGGCCCGCAGCACGGTGTGCGGCTGCGGGCGAGGGGCCGCCCCGGAGCGCGGCGGGCGTGGAGGCGGCGGGTAGTCAAGGCAGGCCCCGGGTTCAGATGGGGCGCGTATCGTCCGGATCGACCGGGCGGCGTTGCGGCATCAGCAGCAGGTGGCTCGCGATCGGCCACAGCGCCGCCTCGACGAAGCCGTCGACCAGGTAGCGCCAGCCCGGGAACGCGGCGCCCATCACGAGGCGGATCACGAACGGGACGAGCTGCGCGACGACCAGCAGCGGCGTGACGTACAGCACCTGCACGCCGATCGGCATCCACAGCACGCGACGGTGGATCGTGATCGCGCCGTACGACAGCAGCGTATAGGCGAGCGCATGCTCGCCGAGCAGCCCCGCGTCATGCACGTCCATCAGGATGCCGAGCGCGAACGCGACGCCCATCCCGACCTTGCGCGGCTGGTGGATGTTCCAGAACAGCAGCACGAGCGCGACGAAGTCGGGCACGCCGGGCAGGCGGCCCCACGGCATCAGGTTCAGCAGGAACGCGGCGGCGAGGCTGAAGACGATGAAGTAAGGATTGACCGGCTGCAGGATGTATTGCGGGCGATTCATCGCTGGGCTCCTGGTTGCCCGGCCGCGGGCTTCGCGGGCGCGGCGGCGGGCTTGGCCGCAGGCGCCGGCGCGGCAGGTGCCGGCCT
>NZ_ASSI01000308.1:0-2648 GCF_000466765.1 Burkholderia sp. AU4i
GCGCGATAACGGCGCCGCACGAGATAGACGGGGCGCTGCTTCGACTCGTGATAGATGCGGCCGAGGTATTCGCCGATGACGCCGATGCCGATCAGCTGGATGCCGCCGACGAACAGCATCACGGAGATGAGCGACGCGTAGCCGTGCACGGGGTTGCCGAACAACAGCGTGCGCATGACGATGAAGGCGCCGTAGATGAACGAAAGGGCGGCGAACGCGAGGCCGATGTAGGTCCATACGCGCAGCGGCACGGTGCTGAAGCTTGTGATGCCTTCGAGCGCGAAGTTCCAGCGCCGCCATCCGGAGAATTTCGAGCGGCCGCCGCTACGCGGGGCACGCGTGTATTCGATGATCTCGGTGCGATAGCCGACCCATGCGAACAGGCCTTTCATGAAACGCCGCCGCTCGGGCAGCGCGCGCAGCGCGTCGACGACCTGGCGGTCCATCAGCCGGAAATCGCCGACGTTCTCGGGCATCTCGACTTCGGAGAGGCGGTTGTGCACGCGGTAGTAGAGCGCGGCGGCCACGCGCTGCATCAGCGGATCGCACATGCGGTCGGTGCGCTTCGCGGCGACGACCTCGGCACCGGCGAGCCAGCGTTCGACCATCGCGGGGATCAGGGCGGGCGGATCCTGCAGGTCGGCATCGATCAGGATCACGGCGGTGCCGGCGGCTTCGTCGATGCCGGCGGTGAGCGCGGCTTCCTTGCCGAAGCGCCGGGTGAGATCGACGATGCGCACGCGCGGGTCGCCGGCCGCGACGTCGATCAGCCTGTCCAGCGTGTCGTCGCGGCTGCCGTCGTTGATGCAGACGATCTCGAAACGGATCGTATCGACCGATTCGAGGATCGGCAGCGTTGCCGCAAAGAATGCGTCGATTGTTTCCGCCTCGTCGTGGAACGGTACGACGAGCGATACCAGCGGCCTTCTGGCGTGCGCGGACATACGTCCCCCGAGAGATCCGGCTCGTGCTGCGCCGTATGGATCAGGTCATCGTCCGCTGCAGGCCGGACGACAGGCGTTCTGATCATTGTAGGCAGGAATCGGGGATTCGTAACACGAATCGATGCGGGTGTGGTGGGGCGGGTGGCAGCCTGATTTGCCGGATACCGATGTCGACGCTGCCCGAGCGCAACCCGGGGCGTGATTGCCAGGCGCAGCAGTCGGCATGGGCAGGGTGCCGGCGTGGTGCGCGGCTATCGGCTCACGGGGCGCGAACGTGCGCGGCGCGCGTACCGCGACTGGCAAACCGTCCGCGCCGCAGCAGCATGAGCAGCGCGATCGACGTCACGAGCGGCCCGATCTGCGGCAGATGCATCCACGGATTCAGAAACTCGTAAAGCGGCAGCGCCCACAGGATGGCCACGAAACCTTGCTCGCCGCGCAGCCAGCCGTCCTGCGAGCCGATGGCGATCATGCACGCGATCGGGACGCACAGCCAGGACAGTTCGTAGTGCCAGACATAGGGATTCACGGCGAGCGTCGCGATGAACAGTGTCGCGACGCGCAGCCGCGCATCCTGGTGGCGATGCCAGACGAAGCACGCGGCCGCGATCGCAACCGCGGCGATGCCGGCCTGCCCAACATAGGCGAGCGCCGGCGACAAGCCGGCGAGACGAAACGCCGCGAACGGCGTCGGCGACGCAAACCAGAACGGAACGCCATGCTCGATGATCAGCGAACGCAGCGCTCCCGCGTTCTGCATGAAGAGATGGAGCGATTCGATGCCGCCTGTCGCGATGCCCAGCGCGGTGAAGGCGGTCGCGAAGGCCGCGGCCCACGCGAATGCGCGCCACGCACGCGCTGCGATCAGCACGAACGGGAACAGCAACGCGAGTTGCGGCTTGACCGACAGGAGTCCGATAAAGAAGCCGGCCAGCACCGGCCGTCGATCGACGAAATGCACGGCGAGCGCGGCGCACGTCGCAGTCAGCATCGCGTTCTGTCCGTACGTCGCGGTGACGAGCACGCCCGGAGATGCGAGCAGCGCGAGCCAGCCGATACGTTTCGCGCCGGGCGTCGCCGCGAGCCCCGACACGCGCCAGGTCGACACGCCGAGCAGCACGATGCCGAGCGCGATGAACAGCGGATAGCCGATCGCATAGGGCAGCAGCGAGAACGGCGCCACAACGAGCAGATACGAAGGCGGGTACAGCCATGGCAGGAACGCATGGCCGGCCGTGATCGGGAACAGGTCGGCGAGCGCCCGCGAAAACGCGGGGACATCGTAGACCTGCCACGGCGAGCCATGGCGCATCAGATGGGACGCGGACCAGAACACCGTGAACCCCGAGCCGGGGCGGAACAAGCCCGGGTCGGTCGAGTGGAAGCCAACCCGGACCATGATCGACACGAACAGCACGCCGATCGTGAGCATGACCGCGCTGTAAAGCGCGATGCGTCCGGGCGTCAGCCAGACGCGGACAGGGCGTTCGTCAGCTTGTATCGATGAGCTGGGAATATCCATGCTGCGCTACTTCACCGACAGGTTGCGTGCTGCTGCCGCGGTCGCGGCGGCCGTCTGCCGTCGTCGGGCAGGGGCGACGCGCCGAACCGGAAACGGCAGCAGCTTCGACGCGTCCGGCTGCGCGACGTGCCGCGCCGGATGTTGGCCCACCAGGGCGGCGGCGCGATAACGGCGCCGCACGA
>NZ_ASSI01000309.1:0-1243 GCF_000466765.1 Burkholderia sp. AU4i
CGTGACTGGAGTTCAGACGTGTGCTCTTCCGATCTCGCGGCCGACAGCGCGGCCAGCAGGCTTTCGCGGCTGCCGGTCGCGGGGCTGCCGACGTCATCGCGGCCATCGAGCAGCCGTTCGGCGTCGCGCACGCTCGGCCCACCTTCGAACAGCGGCTGGCGGCGCGCCGCGCGCGCGCAGTCGTGTGCGCCGGCCACGTCGGCGAGCGCGTTCATCCGCGGTGTCGGGTCCGGTTCGCCGTCTGCGTCGAGCCGCGGATGCAGGGTGTCCCAGCGGCGCTCGAGCAGGTTCGCGACGAGCGCGAGCGCGTCCGCATAACCGGGGATGCCGTGCTGCTCGGTCCAGCTTCGCGCGAGACAGGCGATCACGCGCAGGTCCTTCGTGCGCGCGGACAGCGCCAGCGCGAGCCGCTCGACCGCGCGCCAGTCGGGCGCTTCGGCCGGGATCACGGTGTCGCCGTATTGCTGCTCGGCGCGCGGCGTCGCACGCTCCTGCAACTGCAGGAACTCGGCGTCGTATTCGAGGTTCGCGCCGCACGGCGTATCGGGCGCGACATCCGCGAGCAACTGGCCGATCAGGCCCGCGCGCGGCGTCGCCGGGATGCCGGGCGGCACCGCGGAAAAAGCGGCGGCGGCCAGCGCCGCCTGGCTGACGTCATTCGAATGCATAGTCGATGTTGACCGGTTTGCTGCCGAAATCGATCGCCACGGTGCGGTGCAACGGCGGCAGCGAGCCGTTGCGGATTTCGATCACGTAGACGCCCGGCGTCAGCGATACCGAACGCAGCGGCGGGCTCGCGCCACGCCGCGCGCCGTTCACGTAGACGTCGCCCCATGGCCGCACGTTGAAACGCACCTGCACCGTTTCCTGCGCCTTCGGCGCACGCGGCTGTTGCTCGGCAGGCAGCGCATTCACGGCCGCGACGGCTGTCTGGCTGTCCGGCGGTTTCGGTGCCGGAGATGGTGTCGTCACCGGCGGTACGGCGGCTTCCGACGGCGGCACGTTGACGACGCGCTCCGACGCGTCGAGGCTGCCGGCTGGCGCGATGGCGGGACTGGCGCCGGCCGGCGGCGGGGCCGTGTTCGTCACGGTGGTCGCGACCTGCGGCGCGGGCGCGGCGGCCTCGACGGCCGGCGTACTGGCAGGCTCGGCGGCGACGCGTGGCGGCGGAACCTGGGCAGACGATCCGGCCGGCAGGCTGGACGGCGGCACGACGAGCGGAGTCGGCCCCTGCTGGGCCAGT
>NZ_ASSI01000310.1:0-32172 GCF_000466765.1 Burkholderia sp. AU4i
CTTCAAGGCGCCGCGCGATCCGCGCGGCGCCTTTCGTTTCGCCGGGGTTGCACCCCGCCAAGGCGCGCCGCCGCGTGAATTTTTCGCGGCGGCGCGCCATTCTTCCGCCTCATCCCTTATCCTTTCGTTCTTGAACCTTACTAAATCGTTACAAGAACTTGGGAGGGGGGATGCCTCATGACATCAGCCTGATTGCGTTGCTCGCGGCCGGTTTCGGTCTCGCGATGGTCTTCGGTTACTTCGCGTCGCTGCTGAAAATGCCGCCGCTCGTCGGCTATCTGCTCGCCGGGATCGTGATCGGCCCCGGCACGCCCGGTTTCGTCGGCGACCTGTCGCTCGCGCAGCAGCTCGCCGAAGTCGGCGTGATGCTGCTGATGTTCGGCGTCGGCCTGCATTTCTCGCTCGGCGATCTGCTCGCGGTGCGCAAGATCGCGCTGCCGGGGGCCATCGTCCAGATCACGGTGGCCACGCTGCTCGGCGGCGGCCTCGCGCTCACCTGGGGCTGGAGCGTCGGTGCGGCGCTCGTGTTCGGGCTCGCGCTGTCGGTGGCGAGTACCGTCGTGCTGCTGCGTGCGCTGGAAGGGCGCGGGCTCGTCGAGACGGTCAACGGGCGTATCGCGGTCGGCTGGCTCGTCGTCGAGGATCTCGTGATGGTGCTCGTGCTCGTGCTGCTGCCCCCCGTCGCGGGGCTGCTCGGCGGCACGCCGCCCGGCGACGCGCACGCGGCCGGCGGCAGCGTGTGGGGCACGCTCGGCGTCACGATGCTGAAGGTCGCGGCGTTCATCGCATTGATGCTGGTGGTCGGCAAGCGCGTGTTCCCGCGCATTCTGTGGCTCGTCGCGCGCACGGGCTCGCGCGAGCTGTTCACGCTGTGCATGATCGCGGCCGCGGTCGGCATCGCGTTCGGCGCGGCGAAGCTGTTCGACGTGTCGTTCGCCCTCGGCGCGTTCTTCGCCGGGATGATGATGCGCGAGTCTGAGTTCAGCCGGCGCGCGGCCGACGAGACGCTGCCGCTGCGCGATGCGTTCTCGGTGCTGTTCTTCATTTCGGTCGGGATGTTGTTCGACCCGAAGATCCTGCTCGCGGAGCCGCTGCACGTGATCGAGGTCGCGGCGATCGTGGTGATCGGCAAGACGCTCGCGGCGGTCGCGCTCGTGATTGCGTTCCGCTATCCGCTGAATACCGCGCTGACGGTCGGCGCGGGCCTCGCGCAGATCGGCGAGTTCTCGTTCATCCTCGCGGGGCTCGGCCGTGCACTCGGGCTGCTGTCGGCCGAGGGGCAGAGCCTGATCCTCGCGGTCGCGCTGATCTCGATCGCGATGAACACGCTGCTGTTCGCGATGATCGATCCGGCGCTTGCGTGGATCCGCAAGCATTCGGCGTTCGCGCGCAAGCTCGAGGCGCGCGACGATCCGCTCGCCGCGCTGCCGATGTCGACGCCGCAGACGCATCTCACCGGGCAGGTCGTGATCGTCGGCTACGGCAAGGTCGGCACGCGCATCGCACATGCGCTCGACGAGCGCGGCATCGCGTACGTCGTCGTCGAGCAGAATCGCGAGCTCGTCGAGAAACTGCGCGCAGAAGGCGTTGCCGCCGTGTCGGGCGATGCGATCGAGCCGATCGTGCTGGTGCAGGCGCATATCGCGCGCGCCGGGATGCTGGTCGTCACGCTGCCCGACGTGTTCGACGTACGGCAGATCGTCGAAATCTCGCGCACGCTCAACCCGGCGCTCGAGGTCGTGCTGTGCACGAACAGCGGCGACGAGGCCGCGCTGCTGTCGAACGAGGGCATCGGCACCGTGTTCATGGGCGAGACCGAACTCGCGCGCGGGATGACCGAGCACGTGCTCGGCAGGATGGCGAAGCCGGTCGCGGCCGCGCATTGACGGCGCGCGGCGGGCAGCGGGCAGCGGGCAGCGGGCAGCGGGCGCCGGCGCCGCGGGCTTCGGTTTCAGTAGAACGTCTCGAGCGTCAGCTCCTGCGCCATCACGCGATTGCCGGCCAGCAGGCCGCCGTCGACGGGCAGCGCGACGCCCGTGATGATCCGCGCCGCCGGCGAGCACAGGAACAGCGCGGCCTGCGCGACGTCGTCCGGCGTCGCGAAATCGTCGAGCGGATACCACTTCCTCAATTGCTCGAACACCTGCGGATTGCGCTGCACGCGCGCTTCCCATGCGGGCGTCTTCACGGTGCCCGGCAGCACGATGTTCGCGCGCACGCCGTCGCGGCCGAATTCGATCGCGAGCGATTTCGTGTAGCTGATCAACCCGGCCTTCGCCGCGCTGTACGCCGGATGCCCGAGCGCATGCATGCCGTTGACCGAACCGATGATCGCGATTGCGCCGCGCCCGCGTGCGCGCATGCCGGGCAGCACGGCTTCGACGCTCATGTAGGTGGCCGTCAGGTTCGCGTCGAGATCCGTGCGCCAGGTGGCGGGCGTCGTGTCGCGCAGCGTGGTCGATGCGGCCGTGCCCGCGTTGGCGACGAGCACGTCGGCTTGCGGATGCGATTCGAGCGTCGATTGCAGCCGTACGGCGTCGGTCAGGTCGTCGACGACCGGCGTCACGAGCGCGTCGCCGAGCGTATCGATGAAGCGGTCGAGCGCCGCGCGGTCGCGATCGAGCGCGAGCACGCGGTCGCCGGCCGCGAGGAAGGTGCGGCACAGCGCCTGGCCGATGCCGCCGGCGGCGCCCGTCACGAGGGTGGTGCGTGTCATGTCGGCTCCTTGTGCCGGCTCACAGGCCGAGCGCGGCGCGCGCCTGCTTTTCGTTGTCGCGCGTGATCAGCGTGCCGGACGTCAGCACGAGCGGCGGCGGCGCCTGGTTCTTCGTGATCCAGTCGTACATGTCGATGCTCGTCTGGTAGCCGTGCTGGCGCGGATTCAGCAGGATCGAGCCGTAGAAGCCCGTCGGCTTCGGCTTCGCGAATTCGTTGAGTGCGATCTGGCTGCCGTTGATGCCGACCGCGACCATCGCATCCGCGCCAATGCCGCGCCCCTCGGCGGCGCGCACCGCGCCGACCGTCGTGTCGTCGTTCGAGCCGAACGCGACCCAGCGCTTGAAATTCGCATGCTTGGTGAGCGCGATGTTCGCCGCGTTGAACGCGCCTTCGGTGTCGGCCGTCATTTCGGGTGCATCGATCACGTTCGCGGCCGGGAAACCGGCGGCCTTGAGCGCATCGACCGCGCCGGTCGTGCGTTCGCGTGCGGTCGGCAACTGGTCGTACGCGATCCGGATGATGCCGACCTCGGCCGGGTTCCAGCCGCGCCGCTTCGTCTCGTCCGCGATCGCCTGACCGACCTGCTGGCCGATCCTGTACGCGGAGATGCCCATGTGCGGCACGCCCTGGAGCGGTGCACCGCGGCCGTCGACGAGCTGGTCGTCGACCGACATCAGCTTGATCCCCGCGCGTTTCGCCTTCGCCGCGATGCCGGGCCCGAGCTTCACGTCGGGTGCGCAGATGATCACGCCCTGTGCCTTTTGCGCGGCGAGGCTGTCGAGCGCGGTCGATACCTTTTCGCCGCTCGGCGTCGCGATCTTGATCAGCGTGAAGTGCTTTTCCTTCGCCGCCTGGTCGGCGAAGCGCCATTCGTCCTGGAACCACGGATCGTCCGGCTGTTTGACGAGGAAGCCGATTTTCACGTCGGCGGGGTCGGCGGCATGGGCGGGTACCCCGCCGACCAGCGCCGCGCTCGTAATGGCCAGTGCGAGCGTCTTCCAGTGGAATCGCATGCGTCTCTCTCCTTTTTTGTAGTCGCGCGCACGGGCAGGGCTGCCCGACACGCGGAAAAATTGTAGGAGGAGGGAGCGGGAACGCTCAAATGATGCGCGGCGTTCCTAGAAAGTGGGACGGTGCCCGATGGCGGGGAAATGCGTGGCGGCCAGGGGCCGCCGGTGTGCCACGCGCGCCGGCGGGCGCCGTGTCGCGGGGACGTGCCGCGCTTATCCGGCCGCCGTGGCCGGCTGCACCGGTACGTTCGACGGCGCGGCAGTCTTCAGCGGTGCTACGGTTTTCGGTGCCGCAGCCGTCCTGGTTTGCGCAGCCGCTTTCGGCGCGGCCACCGTCTTCTGCGGCGCGGCGGGCTTCGCCGGCGGCGTCTTCTCGGGCTCGACCGGCGCGTCGGGCGGCACGCCGAGCAGTTGCAGCGAGCCGCTCGTGACCGACGCGAACACCGGGCCGGCCACCGTGCCGCCGTAGTAGCCCTTGCCGCGCGGCTCGTCGATCATCACCGCGACGATCAGGCGCGGGTTGCTCATCGGCGCCATCCCCGCGAACAGCGCGCGGTACTTGCCCTTCGCATAGGTCGCGCCGACCTGCTTGCGCGCGGTACCGGTCTTGCCGCCGATCCGGTAGCCGTCGACGCGCGCGCGGCGCCCCGTGCCGCCTTCGCCGACCGCCATCTCGAGCATCGAGCGGATCGACGCGGCCGTTTGCGGCGACGTCACGCGGTGGCCGCGATGCGCGTCGATCGTCTGCTGGTCGGTGCCGTTCTTCAGCAGCGACACCGGGTGCAGCGTGCCGTCACCGGCATAGGCCGTATAGGTTTGCGCGATCTGCAGCAGCGACATCGACAGGCCGTAGCCGTATGCCATCGTCGCCTGCTCGATCGGCCGCCAGCGCTTGTAGCCGCGCAGCCGGCCCGACGCGACGCCCGGGAACGTCAGTTCCGGCGCGCGGCCGATCCCGTATTCCTGGTACTTGTTCCAGATCGTTTCGGCGGGCAGGTTCAGCGCGAGCTTCGCGAGCGCGACGTTGCTCGACTTCTGCAGCGCCTGCGAGACCGTCAGCGAACCGTGGTTCGACGTGTCGTGGATCACGGCCGGGCCGATCTTGTAGGTGCCCGGCGACGTGTTGATGATCGTGTTCGGCGTGACCTTGCGTTCGTCGATCGACAGCGCGACGACGAGCGGCTTGATCGTCGAGCCCGGTTCGAACGTGTCGATCACCGCGCGGTTGCGCAGCTGCTGGCCGGTGAGGCGCGCGCGGTCGTTCGGGTCGAAGGTCGGGTAGTTCGCCAGCGCGAGGATCTCGCCGTTCTGCGCGTCGAGCACCACGACGCTGCCGGCCACCGCGTTGTTCTCGACCACGGCCGCCTTGAGCTGGCTGAACGCGAGCTGCTGGATGCGGCGGTCGATCGTCAGCTCGATCGTCGCGCCATGCTGCGCCGGGACGAGCGGGCGCGTGTCCGACACGATGCGGCCGAGCCGGTCGCGGATCACCTCGCGCTGCCCGGACGTGCCCGACAGGCGCGCATTCGCCGCGAGCTCGACGCCTTCCTGGCCCTTGTCCTCGACGTTCGTGAAGCCGACCACGTGCGCGGCCGATTCGCCTTCCGGGTAGAAGCGCTTCGAATCGGCGATCTGCGTGATGCCGTCGATCGCGAGCTTGTCGAGCCTGCCCGCCGTGTCGGCGTCGACCTGCCGCTTGAGCAGCACGAACGTCTTGTCGTTGCCGAGGCGCCGCTTGACCTCGACGAGCGGCATGTCGAGCAGCTTCGAGATCTGCGGGTAGTCGGTGTCGGCGACCTGCTTCGGGTTCGCCCAGATTTCATAGGTCGACAGGCTGACGGCGAGCATCGCGCCGTTGCGGTCGACGATGCGCCCTCGCATCGCGTCCAGCTCGATCGTGCGCTGGTAGCGTTTCTGGCCCTGGCCGACGTAGAACTCCTTGTTCGCGACCTGCACCCAGAACGCGCGGCCGATCAGCGCGGCGAACGCGAGGAACACGACGATCACGATCAGCTTCGAGCGCCACATCGGCAGGCGCGACGCGAGCATCGGGTTCTTGGTCGCGGCTGCGTACGGATCGGCGGGGTGGGTCTTCTTTTTCACGCTCATGCAATGGCCGGGTCGGGCCGCCGGAGGGCGGCGAGTCAGTCTGAATAATGCGATTGTAATAAATGAGTAAACGCCGTGTGGGGAAAGTATGTTCCGGCCCCGTGAAAAGGCGTGAATCGGCGATCCGGCAAAGGGTGGAACAGGGCATACGAAAAGAGGGCGGAAGCGGAGCTTCACCGACGCAGCAGGTGATTGAAGGCGGCCGATTCGGTGCATATCTATCCGCTCACACGGTTTCCTGGACAATCGATGCCGACCGTCTCCGGCGCGCGATCAATTGCCCGGCTCGCGATTATTTATTTGCACCAGAAAATGGAAACGCCCCGAAAAGGGGCGCCGTTAATACTGAATATCGAAATGAATATCACTGAAACCGGAATAAACCCGAAAACCACAGACGAATTACATCGATAATTTCTACCGGGTGACGGAAATGAATTCCCGGTATTCCGGCTCGCTCGTGCAGCGATCGACGGCCTGCAGTCGCCATGCGCCGGGGTGATTGCCGGCGAGTACGGCGGAGCCCTGTTCGCGCTGGGTCGCACCGAACGACAGTCCCTTCAACTGGCACACGGCATTCCCGCCGTCAGCCGCGCAGAGCGCCATCGCGCCCTCGACGTCGCGAACCTTGCCCCAGGCGGGAAGATCGATGCCCTGATGTGCCTCGCGCGACCACAGTCCTTCGTCGGTGTCGACCCACAGTACCGCGAACGAGTGTCGGGTTGCTGATTCGCTGCCATTAATCCGAATGGTGAGGCGCATTGTGATCGTCTCCAAAAAAAATGAACATTCGACCGTTTTGACTTGATCAGTCTAGATAGACTGGTGTGAAACGCAAGTGATAATCCGCAATAAATCCGCATTGAGCTCATTGCGGTTTCAGATGAAACGATGTCTGACGATTCATGGTTATTCCGGCGGCGAGCGCAAACACACGCCCACCGGCGATCGCGGCGCCGATCGGGGCCCGGTCGATCCTCGAGACATGGGACGACATCGCCGAGAGGCGCGTCGATCTGTCGCGTGCAACCAGCCGCGGAAACCGGGCCGGCCGACGCGGTCCGGCCGTGCCGGAGGGAGCGCGACCGGAGGTTGAGGCGTTCCGACTGCATTGCCGGACGACAGACTCCGACAATCGCATACAAATCGGCACACTTTCACGAAACTTTCGGGACAGACTTGCCCGCGGTCGGGCCCCACACTGAGATATTCCCGATCCAGTGCCGCGGACGCCCGTCCTCGGCGGCTGCCGCCGCCTCGTGCCAGAGACGCGATCGACGCGATCGCGGGCCGCACGCCCGATCGGGACTGCCGGGGCGCGCGTCAGGCCCCGGCCCGGCCGGTGAGCCGTGCGCAGCCCGCAACCGCGGCCGCCGCGCCGCCCGGCCGATTCTTCGAAGGAGACTATCGTGCTGATCTGGAAAACCGCGTTGTCGCTCAACTGGCGGACGAGCCTCGTGTCGCCGGCCAGCGCACCGGTCGCGGCGGCGAACGTCGGGCGGCTGGTGCTGACCGGCGCAACCGGCTTCATCGGCAGTACCGTCCTGACGGCGCTCGTCAATGCGGGGCTGCTCGACCGCATCGTCTGCGTCGTGCGCGCGCAGGATCGCGGCCATGCCGTCGCGCGACTGCGCGAAGCGGCGCTGCGCGCGGGGCTGGCGCCGTACTGGGCGTCGCGCCTGACCGACGCGAACGTGATCGTCGGTGCGCTCGGCGACGTGTGGCAGGGCGCCGACGCACCGCGCCTCGCCGCCGCGACGCACGTGATTCACTGCGCCGGCCATGCTTCGCCGGCCGACGGCGCGCACCTGCGGGCCGACATCGCCGACGCGGTGCGTTTTGCCGAGCGCTTTGCACGGGCGCCGCGCCTGCTGCGCTTCGTCTACGTCGGCACGGCCTATGCGCATGCGGGCCGTGGCGGGATCGTGCAGGAAGAAGCGGCGGGCGACGCGGCGAACGACGTCGCGCGCGACGAAGAAGGCCTGCCGGGCGCGGTGCTCGCCGCGGACTACCTGCATGCGAAGGCGGAGACCGAGCAGCGCCTGCGTGCGCTCGGGCTGCCGCTCGTCGTGGTGCGGCCGTCGCATGTGGTCGGCCATACGGTACTTGGTACGCGGCCCGCGCCGAATTCGTTCTGGATGTTCCGGCTGGCGCATGCCGCACGCCGCTTCACCGCGCGACCGATGACGCGCATCGATATCGTGTCGGTCGACGACGTGGCGCGCGCGACGATGCTGCTGGCCGTCAAGCCGACGCTCGCACACGACCTGTATCACGTGTCGGCCGGCGACGAGGCGCCGCAGGTCGCGCAGATCGTGCGTGCGATGGACGAGGCGGCGGGGATGACCGGCGCACCGCGCTACGCGGCGTGTGCGCCGGCCGAATTGCCGCTCGTGGTGCGCGACGTGCTCGGGCGAACCGATCCGGCACTCGAGCGCGTGATCGGCCGGGCGTTGCAGCGCTGCGGGGAATTCGCGACGGTCGATCGCGTGTTCGACAACCGTCGCGTGCGCGACGAAATCGATTTCGAGCCGCTGCCGTTCATCGATTACGTCGAGGAATGCATGCGCACGTCGCGCGGCGTGGCCGTGACCGAGCTGATGCGCGGCGCGGTGCACTGACCGTCCCGCCGCACCGGCCCCCGTTCCCGCGGCTGGTGGGAACGGGGGCCGTCATCACGTGTTGCCGCCGAGCTCGATGAGCCGGTCGAGCGCGCGATAGATGTCTTCGAGGCCGTCCTCGCCGAACCGCGATTCGAGCTGCCGGTACTGCTCGTCGATCCGCGGGCCGATTTCCGTGACCAGTTTCCTGCTTTGCGGTGTAAGGCTCACCAGCAGCCGGCGCTGATCTTCCTGCGCGCGCGTGCGTGTGATCAGGCCGTCGCGCTCCATCCGTTCCAGCACGCCCGTGAGGCTCGGGCTCAGGATGCAGCAGCGCCTCGCGATCTGTCCCGCTTCGAGCGCTTGCGCCGGTTCGCCGTCGAGCACGCGGATGATCCGCCATTGCTGTTCGGTCAGCGCGAATTCCTTGAGAATGGGGCGGAACAGACCCATCAGCGTTTCGCGGGCCTCGAGCAGCAGCATGGCCAGGTTGCGATGGTCGAGCGTACGGTTCATCGGGGTGAGCATTGGACGGGGACGCATCAATCTTAACAGCCGAACGGAGTGAATTTCGCGTATCAGGGTAATCGAGGTTGCCAGCGTTCGATTGTTTACTTAAGATATTAAGTATTGACGATGCGCCGCGACGCGCGGCAGGGGAATGACGCATGGAGCTGTCTTGCATGACCGCCGCGGCGCCGCCGTTGCCGGTCGCCATCGGTACCGTCTACGGTGCGCTGCTCAACGAGCGTGCGGCGCTCGACGCACTCGGCGATGCCGTGAACGCACCGCCTTACGGCCGCCCGCCGCAGGCGCCGATCCTGTACATCAAGCCCGCCAACACGCATGCGGCCGACGGCGCGACCGTCGTCGTGCCGGCCGGCGTCGACGCCCTGGAGATCGGCGCGTCGGTGGCCGTCGTGTTCGCCCGGCGCGCGACGCGCGTGCCGGCCGCGCTGGCGCTCGACTACCTTCACGGCTTCACGCTCGCCAGCGACGTGTCGGTCCCCCATCCCGACTACTACCGTCCGGCCGTGCGCTTCAAGTGCCGCGACGGTTTCTGCCCAATGGGCCCGGCCATCGTGCCGGCCGCCGCGCTTGGCGATGTCGACACGATCGGCCTGACCGTGCGGATCGACGGCGAGGTGGCCGTGTCCGCCTCGACGGCCACGCTGATCCGCTCCGTGCGCGAACTGATCGCCGACGTGACGGCCTTCATGTCGTTCGACGCAGGCGATGTGTTGCTGCTCGGCGTCGCGGGCGGCGCGCCGCGCGCCCGCGCGGGCAGCACGATCGAGATCGCCGCCGCCGGCATCGGCACGTTGCGGCACACGCTGATCGCGGAGAAAACACGATGAAGACGGCACGCGTGATCTACAACGGCGCATTGCATGCGGCCGAACCGGCCGGCGACGGCGCGATCCGTCTCGACACGGGGCGGGTCGTTGCCGAGGACGCGGTTGTGTGGCTGCCGCCCGTCGCGCCGCGCACCACGTTCGCGCTCGGCCTCAACTACGCCGACCACGCGAAGGAACTCGCGTTCAAGGCGCCGAGCGAGCCGCTGATCTTCCTGAAGGGGCCGAATACGTTCATCGGCCACCGTTCGCGCACGGTGCGCCCGGCGGACGCGACGCACATGCACTACGAGTGCGAGCTGGCCGTCGTGATCGGCCGGCCTGCGCGCAACGTGAGCCGCGCGCAGGCGCTCGACTACGTGGCCGGCTACACGGTCGCGAACGACTACGCGATCCGCGACTATCTCGAGAACTACTACCGTCCGAACCTGCGTGTGAAGAACCGCGACACCTGCACGCCGCTCGGGCCGTGGTTCGTCAGCCGCGACGAGATCGGCGATGCGGGCGACCTGACGCTGCGCACGACGGTGAACGGCCGGGAGACGCAGCGCGGCAGCACGCGCGACATGATCTTCAACGTGCCGGCGTTGATCGAGCACATCAGCGGCTTCATGACGCTCTCGCCGGGCGACCTGATCCTGACCGGTACGCCCGAGGGGCTGGCGGACACGAAGCCGGGCGACGAGGTCGTGACCGAAATCGAAGGGATCGGCCGGCTCGTGAACACGATCGTCGGCGAAGCAGACTACTATCGCGCCGGCTGAGCCCGTCGCCCAAGGAGAGAGCATGACCATCAAGCACTGGATCGACGGCCGCGAAGTCGAGAGCCGCGAGACGTTCACGACGCTGAATCCCGCGACGGGGGAAGTCATCACCGACGTCGCATCGGGCGGCGAGGCCGAAGTCGACGCGGCCGTGCGCGCCGCGAAGGAAGCCTTCCCGAAATGGGCGAACACGCCTGCCAGGGAGCGCGCGAAGCTGATGCGCAGGCTCGGCGAGCTGATCGAGAAGAACGTGCCGATGCTCGCGGCGCTGGAGACGCAGGACACCGGCCTGCCGATCGCGCAGACGAGCAAGCAGCTGATTCCGCGCGCGTCCGAGAACTTCAACTTCTTCGCGGAAGTGTGCGTGCAGATGAACGGCCGCACCTATCCGGTCGACGACCAGATGCTGAACTACACGCTGTACCAGCCGGTCGGCGTGTGCGCGCTGGTGTCGCCGTGGAACGTGCCGTTCATGACCGCGACGTGGAAGACGGCGCCGTGCCTCGCGCTCGGCAACACGGCCGTGCTGAAGATGTCGGAGCTGTCGCCGCTGACGGCCGACCAGCTCGGCCGCCTCGCGCTCGAAGCCGGCATCCCGCCGGGCGTGCTCAACGTCGTGCAGGGTTACGGCGCGACGGCCGGCGACGCGCTGGTGCGTCATCCGGACGTGCGTGCGGTGTCGTTCACCGGCGGTACGGTGACCGGCAAGCGGATCATGGAGCGCGCGGGCCTGAAGAAGTATTCGATGGAACTCGGCGGCAAGTCGCCGGTGCTGATCTTCGACGACGCCGATTTCGACCGCGCGCTCGACGCGTCGCTGTTCACGATCTTCTCGATCAACGGCGAACGCTGCACGGCCGGCTCGCGGATCTTCGTGCAGCGCACGATCTACGATCGCTTCGTGCAGGAATTCGCGCGCCGCGCGAACAACCTGGTGGTCGGCGATCCGTCCGATCCTGCCACGAACCTCGGCGCGATGATCACGCGCCAGCACTGGGAAAAGGTGACGGGCTATATCCGCATCGGCGAGCAGGAAGGCGCGCGCGTGGTTGCGGGCGGCGCCGACAAGCCGGCGGGCTTGCCCGACCGCCTGCGCAACGGCAACTTCGTGCGGCCGACCGTGCTGGCCGACGTCGACAACCGGATGCGCGTCGCACAGGAAGAAATCTTCGGGCCGGTCGCGTGCCTGATTCCGTTCGAGGACGAGGAAGAAGGGCTGCGGCTCGCGAACGACACGTCGTACGGCCTTGCGTCGTACATCTGGACGCAGGATGTCGGCAAGGTGCATCGCCTCGCGCGCGGCATCGAGGCCGGGATGGTGTTCGTGAACAGCCAGAACGTGCGCGACCTGCGCCAGCCGTTCGGCGGCGTGAAGGAATCGGGCACCGGGCGCGAGGGCGGCGAATACAGCTTCGAGGTGTTCGCGGAGATCAAGAACGTGTGCATCTCGATGGGTTCGCACCACATTCCGCGCTGGGGCGTGTGACGGGCGCGGGTCGTCTGCAGCACGAAAGAACCAAACGGAGACTTGAACGATGGGCAAACTGTCCCTCGCCGCGAAAATCACGCACGTGCCGTCGATGTACCTGTCGGAACTGCCCGGCAGGCATCACGGCTGCCGCGAGGCGGCGATCCGCGGCCATCAACTGATCGGCGAGCGCTGCCGCGCGCTCGGCGTCGACACGATCGTCGTGTCGGACGTGCACTGGCTCGTCAACGCCGGTTATCACGTGAACTGCAATGCGCGATTCGCGGGCACCTACACGAGCAACGAGCTGCCGCATTTCATCCGTGACATGGAGTATGCGTATCCGGGCAACCCGGCGCTCGGCCGGCTGATCGCCGAGACGGCCAGCGCGCGCGGCGTCGCGACGCGCGCGCACGAGATCGACAGCCTCGAACTCGAATACGGCACGCTCGTGCCGATGCGCTACATGAACGCCGACCAGCACTTCAAGGTCGTGTCGATCGCCGGCTGGTGCATGTGGCATCAGCTCGACGAAAGCCGGCGCTTCGGCGAGGCGCTGCTCGAGGCGATCGAAAAGAGCGATTCGAACGTCGCATTCCTCGCGAGCGGCTCGCTGTCGCACCGTTTCAACGACAACGGCAGCCCCGAGGAATCGATCCACCAGATCAGCCGCGAATTCTTCCGGCAGGTCGACCTGCGCGTGGTCGAGCTGTGGAAGCAGGGCGATTTCAAGACCTTCTGCGCGATGCTGCCCGAGTACAACACGCATTGCCACGGCGAAGGCGGGATGCACGACACGGCGATGCTGCTCGGCCTGCTCGGCTGGGATCGCTACGATAAACCCGTCGAGATCGTCACCGACTATTTCGCGAGTTCGGGTACCGGGCAGATCAATGCGATCTTCCCGGTGGCCTGAGCACCGCGCCACGCACTCGACTGGAGACCCGCCATGCCACATATCGTCGTCGAATACACCGCGAACATCCGCGACGACGCACGCATTCCCGCGCTGCTGCGCACGATCAACGCCACGCTGATCGCGCAGGGCGGCGTGTTCCCGACGGGCGGCATCCGCTCGCGCGCGATCGAACTGCAGGACTACTGCGTAGCCGACGGCACGGAAGACGATGCGTTCGTGCACGTGACGCTAAAGATCGGCTCGGGCCGTAGCGACGCGCAGAAAAAGGCTGCGTGCGACGCGCTGTTCGACGCGATCAAGGCGCATTTCGCGGAACTGTACGCGAAACGGTACCTCGCGCTGTCGATGGAGCTGACCGAGTTCAGCGAAAGCGGCTCGTACAAGCACAACAACATCCACGCCCGCTACAAGCGGGCCGGCTGAACCCCATTCCCGATCCGACCATGCTCGAAACCGCCCTCATCGACCAGCTCGCGCAGCGTCTGCACGACGCCGAGCGCGAGCGCAAGCAGATCCGCCAGATCTCGCTCGACCATCCCGACATCACGATCGACGACGCGTATGCGATCCAGCGCGCGTGGGTCGCCCTCAAGCTCGCGGAAGGCCGCACGCTGAAGGGACACAAGATCGGCCTCACGTCGAAGGCGATGCAGAACACGTCGCAGATCGACGAGCCCGACTACGGCGCGCTGCTCGACGACATGTTCTTTGCCGACGGCGGCACGATCCCCACCGGGCGCTTCATCGTGCCGCGCGTCGAGGTCGAACTCGCGTTCGTGCTCGGCAAGCGGCTCACCGGCCCGGACTGCACGATCTTCGACGTGTACGACGCAGTCGACTACGTGGTGCCCGCGCTCGAGATCATCGACGCGCGCAGTCAGTCGATCGACCCCGATACGAAACGGCCGCGCAAGGTGTTCGATACGATCGCCGACAACGCGGCGAACGCGGGCGTGGTGATCGGCGGGCGACCCGTGAAGCCGCAGGACGTCGACCTGCGGTGGGTCGCGGCGATCATGTCGCGTAACGGCGTGGTCGAGGAAACGGGCGTCGCGGCCGGCGTGCTGAACCATCCGGCGAACGGCGTCGCGTGGCTCGCGAACCGGCTGGCCCGCTTCGACGTCGCGCTGGAGCCGGGGCAGATCGTGCTCGGCGGTTCGTTCACGCGGCCGTGCGCGGCGCGGCCGGGCGACACGTTCAGCGTCGACTACGGCCCGCTCGGGACGATCCAGTGCTACTTCGAGTGAGGTAAGCGAACGATGCGGATTCCTACGAATGTCTTCAAGGCCGCGCTCGCGCGCGGCGACGCGCAGGTCGGGCTGTGGCTCGGGCTCGCCAATCCGTACAGCGCGGAAGTGGTCGCGGGCGCCGGTTTCGACTGGCTGCTGATCGACGGCGAGCATGCGCCGAATACGGTGCCGACGATCCTTGCGCAGTTGCAGGCGATCGCGCCGTATCCGTCGCATCCGGTCGTGCGCGTACCGTGGAACGATCCGGTGATCGTCAAGCAGGTGCTCGATCTCGGCGCGCAGACGTTGCTCGTGCCGATGGTGCAGAGCGCCGACGAGGCGCGCGCGGCGGTGGCCGCGACGCGTTATCCGCCGCACGGGATTCGCGGCGTGGGCAGTGCGCTGGCGCGTGCGTCGCGGTGGAATCGCATCGGCGATTACCTGCATCGCGCGAACGACGAGATGGCCGTGCTCGTGCAGGTCGAGACACGCGCGGGGCTCGACGCAATCGATGCGATAACGCGGGTCGAGGGCGTGGACGGCGTGTTCATCGGGCCGGCGGATCTCGCGGCCGATCTCGGGCATCTCGGCCATCCGGGGCACCCGGACGTGCAGGCCGCGATCGATGGTGCGATCCGCGCGATCAAGGCGGCCGGCAAGGCGCCGGGCATTCTCAGCGCGGATGAGGCGGCCGCGCGGCGTTATCTGGAAGCGGGCGCGTTGTTCGTCGCGGTCGGCGTCGATACGACGCTGCTGGCCCGGAGCGCGGAGCAGTTGGCCGCGCAGTTCAAGGGGAGCGGCCGCGATGTCGTGAAGCAGGGCGACGGCACGTATTGACGCAGCGGTGGGCGGTGTTCGTGTGCCCGACGCCGGGCTTTCGCCGTGCGGCTGCATGCGTGCGCATGGCCGCACCTATCCTTCTTTCCGACTTCCTCCTTCCATATACTTCCCCGGCGTCGTCCCCAGCGCGCGCCGGAACATGTCGATGAACGCACTGACGTTGTCATACCCGAGATCGAGCGAGATCGTCGTCACCGGCACGCCGTCGGCGATGCGCTCCAGCGCCCGCAGCAGCCTGGCCTGCTGACGCCACTGCCCGAACGTCAGCCCCGTTTCTGCGACGAAGCGGCGGCTCATCGTCCGCGCGCCTATGCCGGCCCATTCGGCCCATTCCTCCAGCCGACGGTTGTCCGCGAGATCCGCGGCCAGCGCATCGGTGATCTTCACGAGCCGCGGGTCCCGCGGCCGGACCAGCCCCAGCGCTTCGGCTTCCGATGCCGCGATTTCATCGAGGATCACGTCGGCGATCCGGGTTTGCGCGGCATCCAGTTCCGAGTCGTCCCAGCTTGCGGCGCGCTGCACGGCTTCGCGCAGCAGCGGCGTCGTGCGGATCGCGCGGGGCGTGGCCGGCAGCGCCGCGCAGCGGGCTTCGGCGACGAACGCCGACCAGCCCGAAATCGGCCCGAACGAGCGCAGCGAATGCCGGCAATGCGGCGGAATCCAGATCGCATGGATCGCCGGTACGACCCACTCCTGGTCGTCGAGACCGATCGTCACGAGCCCGCTCAACGCGCCGACAAGCTGGCCGCGCGCATGCGAATGCGGCGCGGTGATGCGCGGGTCGCGTTGCGACAGGACGGCGGCGACCACGAACGGGCCGTCGTCGGACGTGACGAAGCGGGCGGGCAGGAGCGGATCGGACATGGCCGGATATCGGTATCGAATGGCCGTTATACCGGAGATCGGCCGGTTTGACACGCCTACACTGCGTCCATCGATGACAACCGGAGTAAGACGCGATGCGAGCCGAACAGCTGCTTCCCGACCATGCCAACCAGATCGATGCCGGCGGAGCGACGATCCGCAAGGGGACCGTTGGCGCGTTTCTGATCAATGCACGTGTGTTGACCGATCCGAATGCCGCGCCGGCCGACAGGGCGCGCGCGGAGGCCGACGCGATCGATGCGTTGCCTGCACTGCGCGCGCTCGGCCTGTTCGACGTGCTGGAAGTACGCGATCCCGCGCTGCGCGCGTGGCTCGATGCCCGGTAAAGGTCAACCGTCCAGGATTGAAGGAATCACCATGAAAGCAGCAGTCGTGACGGGCGCCGGTGAGCGTCCGGTTTATACGGAATTCGAACCGCCTCGCGCGATGCCGGGCCACAGCCTGATCGACGTGACGGCGTCGGCGCTGAGCCGGATCGCGCAGGGGCGCGCGGCCGGCACCCATTACTCGTCGGACGGGCGTTATCCGTTCGTCGTTGGGGTCGACGGGGTTGGCCGCCGTCTCGACGACGGGCAGCGCGTCTACTTCTTCGGCGCGCCCGCACCGTTCGGCGCGATGGCCGAACGCACGATCGCGCCCGATACGCGGTGCGTGCCGCTGCCGGATACGCTCGACGACGTCACGGCGGCCGCGATCGCGATTCCCGGGATGTCGTCGTGGGCGGCGCTGACCGAACGCGCGCGGCTCGTCGCGGGCGAGACGGTGCTCGTCAACGGTGCGACAGGTACGTCGGGGCGGCTGGCGGTTCGGATCGCGAAGCATCTCGGCGCCGCGAAGGTGATCGCGACGGGCCGCAACGCGGCCGCGCTGCAGGCGTTGCTGAATGCCGGCGCGGATGCCGTCGTGTCGTTGCAGCAGGACGACGCACATCTGGCGCGCGCGCTCGAACCGCATTTCCGCGCGGGCGTGGACGTTGTGCTCGATTATCTGTGGGGCGCCAGCGCGCAGACGCTGCTGGTGGCCGCCGCGAAGGCGACGCCGGAGGGCCGTCGGCTGCGTTTCGTGCAGATCGGCTCGATCGGCGGCGCGGACGTGCTGCTGCCGGGGGCGGTGCTGCGGGCGACCGCGATCGAACTGATGGGCAGCGGCATCGGCAGCGTGTCGTTGCCGCGCTTGCTGGCGTCGGTGCGCGGTGTGTTCGACGCGGCCGGACCGGCGGGGCTGACGATCGACACGCGCACGGTGCCGCTGTCGGCGGTTGGCGAGCACTGGAGCGATACGAGCAGCCTCGTTCGCCCGGTGTTCACGATGCATCGCGAGTGACCGGCAAGGGCCGCGGATGAGGGCGCGGTCGTCGTGTGCGGGAAGCTGACCGCGCACGTTGTCACGCTGATGCGCGCGGCGGATGCGATGCAGGGCGGCACGCACGCAATGAACCGCACAAGACGGGCGGCGCGATTCGAAGACCGCTCGCCGCCCGTATCGTCAAACTCAGAACCGCTGCTGAATCCCCGCCGTGACGCCGACCTGCGTGGTGCCGTAGCCCACGAAATCGCGCGACACGCCGACCTTCTGGTCGTGCTTCGCGATCGCGAACGCGCCGGCCGCGTACAGCACGGTGCGCTTCGACAGCGCGTAGTTCGCGCGCAACGACACGAGCGTCGGGTCGGCATCGCTGCCGCCCTTGATGTTCTGGTGATAGACGGCCGCGATCAGCGAGAACGCCGGCGTGAACTGGTACGAGCCGCCGAGCCAGTACGTGTCGCTCAACTGGTTCGCCGCCGAGGTGCGGAACGTGCGCTTGTAGTTGCGATAGCCGGCCATCGTCTTCAGGTTGCCGAAGTCGTAGCTCAGGCCCGCGTGGATGCCCTGGATGTAGTTGACCGTATCGGCCGGCGTGACGCTGTCGGCCGCGCCGTTCTGCCTGTCGAACGTGACCACCGCCGCGAACGGGCCTTTCTCGTAGCCGACCGCGAAATCGTATTTGGAGCTGGTCTTCACGCTGCCCGGCACGTTGCCGAAGCCGTACAGCGCGCCGAACTTGAACCCGCTGAATTCGCCGTCGTAGCGCACCGCGTTCGACGAGCGCGTGAACATGCCGTCCTTGCGGCCGCCCGTCGCCGTCGCCGCCGACGCCCACGAGTAGTTCTGCGCGTACCCCATCGGGTCGAAGGGCAGCATGTAATCGTAGGTGACGGTGTAGTTGCGGCCGAGCGTCAGTTCGCCCCATTTGCTTTTCAGGCCGACCGTCGCGCGGCGCGCGAAGATCGAATCGGGGCCGTCGTCGAGCGCGCCGTTCGCGAGGTCGATCCCGCTTTCGAGGCGGAACACGGCCTTCAGCCCGCCGCCGAGATCCTCGACGCCGCGCAGGCCCCAGCGCGACGTGTTCTTGTTGCCCGACTTCAGCTTGACCGAGCTGCCGCCCTCCGGCGCCGCGTGGTTCGTGTATTCGATGCCGGCATCCATGATCCCGTACATCGTGACCGACGACTGCGCGTGTGCGACGGATGCGGCGATGCAGGCCGCGGTGGCCGATCCCGTGAGGACTACTGTGCGAATCGAACGTTCTGCGCGTGACTTCATTGACGGTGTCTCCTTGGTTCTTGTGGGTTGGGGTGAAACGGATGCGGCGCGCAGCAGCCCACGACAGACGCCGGAAGACGTCCGCCGGAAGGCATGTCATCACATGACGAGATGTGCGCGGTATGCGTGCGCGACGGCGAGCGTGCTGCCGCCGCGCGCAGGTCAGCCCGCTTTCGCGAACGCCCAGCAGTCGTTGGTCGGGAATTCGATCCAGTGCTTGCCCGCGGCGCGCGGCACGTGGCCGAATGCGCGAAGGCGCATCTCGCCGCAATGGAACAGGTACTCCCAGCGATCGCCGAGATACATCGACGTGACGAGGTCGGCCTGCAGCCGGTTCGCGCCCGGGCCGTCGGCGACCTGCACGCGTTCGAGGCGGATCACGGCCTGCGCGTCCTGGCCCGGCGCGAACGTGTCGCGGGCGAGGGCCTGCAGCTCCCAGCCGTCGCCGGCGAGCGTCACGCGTTCGCCGTCGACGGCCGCGACGCGCGCGTCGATCCGGTTGTTGCTGCCCATGAACTCGGCCGTGTACAGCGAGCGCGGCGCGCCGTACAGCTCGGCCGGCGTGCCTTCCTGCTCGATGCGGCCGTTGCGCAGCAGCAAGATGCGGTCGGACATCGCCATCGCCTCGGTCTGGTCGTGCGTCACGCACAGGGCCGACAGCCCGAGCGACACGATCAGTTCGCGCAGCCACGCGCGCGCTTCCTCGCGCAGCTTCGCGTCGAGGTTCGACAGCGGCTCGTCGAGGAGGATCACCGGCGGGTTGTAGACGAGCGCGCGCGCGATCGCGACGCGCTGCTGCTGGCCGCCCGACAGCTGATGCGGGAAGCGTTCCGCGAGATGGCCGAGGCCGAGCTGGTCGAGCGCGGTCTGCACGCGGCGCTTCTGTTCGGCCGGCGCGACGCGGCGCAGCTTCAGCCCGTAGCCGACGTTGTCGGCGACGGTGCGGTGCGGCCACAGCGCGTAGGACTGGAACACGAGGCCGAGCGAGCGCTGTTCGACGGGCAGGTCGACGCGCTGCGCGCCGTCGAAGAACACGCGGTCGTCGAGCTGGATGCGGCCGTCGGACGGCTGTTCGAGGCCGGCCACCGCGCGCAGCAGCGTGGTCTTGCCGCTGCCCGACGCGCCGAGCAGGCACACGACTTCGCCGGCCTTCAGTTCGAACGACACGCCCTTGAGGATCGGATTGGCGCCGTAGCTGAGATGCAGGTCGTCGACGATGAGCTTATCCATGAAGTTTCACTCCGAAGCGCAGGGCCACGCCGAGACCGGCGCCGACCATCGCGATGTTGATGACAGAAAGCGCGGCGACCTGGTCGACGGCGCCGGTCGCCCACAGCGACACGAGCAGCGCGCCGATCACTTCGGTGCCGGGCGACAGCAGGTAGACGGCTGTCGAGTACTCGCGCTCGAAGATCATGAAGATCAGCAGCCACGCGGCGAGCAGGCCGAAGCGCACGAGCGGCAGCGTCACGTCGAGCGACACGCGGCTGCGGGTCGCGCCGACGCTGCGACCGGCTTCCTCGAGTTCCGGGCCGACCTGCAGCAGCGCGCTCTGGATGAGCCGCATCCCGTACGCGAGCCACACGACCGTGTACGCGATCCAGATGCTCCACATCGAGTTCTTCAGCTCGCGCAGGCCGGGCACGAACAGGAAGATCCACAGGAACGCGAGACCGGCGAGCAGGCCGGGCACCGCACGCGGCAGCAGCACGAGGTAGTCGAGCAGCTTGGTCGCCCAGTCGGGGCGACGGTGGCCGGCGAACGCGACGAGCGAGTAGAAGCCGATCGCGAGTGCGCCGCCGATCACGCCGATGCCGAGCGTGTTGACGATCGCGCGCACGAGGTTGTCCTGCTCGAACAGCTCGATGAAGTTCGACAGCGTCAGCACCTCGGCGAGCGCGACGCCTTCGCCCCAGTTGGTCACGAACGCGCGCAGCACGATGCCCGAGATCGGGACGATCACGGTCAGCATCAGCCACAGCACGACGATCGCGAGCGCAACCCAGCGCCACACGCCGAGCGGCAGCACCGTCGTACGGCCGGCCTTGCCCTTCACGGTGACGAAGCGGTTCGCCGTCTTCAGCAGCCGGCGCTGCAGCAGCACGAGCGGGAACGTGATCGCGACGATGCACACCGCGACCGCGGCCATCAGGTGATACGACGGCACGCCGAGCTTGTTGGTCAGCTTGTACAGGTAGGTCGCGAGCACGAGGTGGCCTTCCGGATCGCCGAGCACGAGCGGCAGCCCGAACACCTCGAAGCCGAGGAAGAACACGAGCACGCCGGCGAACAGCAGCGCGGGCATCGTCATCGGCAGGCTCACGTCGAGCGCGACGCGGAACGGGCGGGCGCCCGTGACGCGCGCGGCTTCCTCGACGTCCGAGCCGAGGTTGCGCAGCGCGGCCGACGAGTACAGGTACACGTGCGGCACGTGCGTGAGGCCGACGATCACCGTGATCGCGAAGATCGAATACACGTTCCAGGGCACGTTCTGTACCCCGAACAGTTCCTTGAACCACACCGAATAGAAGCCGACCGGGCCGGCCGCGACCACGTAGCCGAACGCGAGCACCATTGGCGACACGAACACGGGCGTGAGCAGCAGCGGTTCGAGCCAGCGGCGGCCGGGCAGGTCGGTGCGCACCATCAGGAACGCGAGGATGCCGCCGAGCGGGATCGAGATGAACAGCATCCCGCCGGCGATGATGAACGAGTTCTTCACGGCCGACCAGAAGTCGGGATCGCTGAAGACGAAGCGGAAGCCCTCGATGCCGAGCGTCTTGTTCGCATCGAAGAACGGCGCGGACAGCAGGCTCTGGAACAGGATGAAGCCGAGCGGCAGCGCGACGGCGATGGTGAGTACCGCGACGACGATCCAGCGCAGCATGCCGGCGAGCGGCTGCAGGCTGTTGACCGGCAGCGCGGGAATCGCGTCGCGCGGGCCGGCGGCAGGTGGCGCGGCCGGTGCCGTGCCGCGGGTGCTGGTTGAAAGCATGAGTTCGCCCCTGCGGCCATCCGGATGGCCGTCTCAAGGAAGTCGGTAAGGGGAAGGGGCCGCCCGCGCGACGTGCGGCGGGCGGCCATGGGTCAGCCGGAGCCGATCAGCCGATCAGCGGATCAGCTCTTGATCGCCTGCTGCCATTGCTTCAGGAACGCGAGCCGCTTCGACTGGTCCAGGTAGACGAGCAGGCCGGTGCCGATCTGGATCGGCTTCAGCGAATCGCCGAGTTCCTTCGTGAGGCTCGCGGCCGACGTCTCGCCGGTCACGTCCGTGCGGATCGCGTACAGGTTCGCCTGGTTCGCGATCATGGTCTGGCCGCGCTTCGACAGCAGGTAGTCCACCCACAGCTTCGCGGCGTTCGGGTTCTTCGCCTTCTTCGAGATGGTGGCGAGGCGGCTCACGATCTGCGTGTAGTCCTTCGGGAATACGTAGCCGATCGACTTGTCCTTCTTCGCCTTCGCGTACGCGTACGAACCGATGATGTTGTAGCCGATCAGGTTTTCGCCCGACGAGATGCGTTCCATCATCGCGCCGGTGCTCGATTGCAGCTTCGGGCCGGTCTTGCCGATGGCCTTCACGAGTTCCCACGTGACCTTCTCGTTCAGGTGCGCGTCCTGCGTCAGCGCGTTGAAGCCGACGCCGGATTTCTCGACGTCGTACGTCGTGAGCTTGCCCTTGAACTTGTCCGGTTGCGACGTGAGCAGCTTGATCAGGTCGGTGCGCGTCTTCGGCACTTCGTTTTCGGGGATCAGGCGCTTGTTGTAGACGATCGCGAGCGGCTCGAACGTCGTGCCGTACGCCTGCTTCTGGTATTGCGCCCATTGCGGCACGTTCGGGCCTTCCGGGGAATCGTACGACGCCATCAGGCCGTCGTTGACGAGCTTGACCTGGAGGTCCATCGCCGAGCTCCACAGCACGTCGGCGCTGGTGCTGCTCGCCGCGTTCTCGCTGATGTAGCGGTTGTACAGCTCGGTGCTGTTCATGTCGTTGTACTCGACCTTCACGCCGTACAGGCTTTCGAAGTCCTTGATCAGCGGGCGCACGAGGCCCGTGTCGGTCGTCGAGTAGACGATCAGCTTGCCTTCCTTCTTCGCGGCGTCGATCACGCCCTGGTAACTCCCCGGATACCCGGCCGGAACCTGCGCGGCGGCGCTGCCCGCGGCAGTGCCCAGAACGACCGCCAGCGCGGCGGCGAGGTGCTTCGGTGCAAACGGCATGTCTTCCTCCAGTTACGTCTAGGTGTTGTTCGAGTGACGCGGATGTTAATTGCGGCGCACTTTCAGCCCGCTTTCATTTCAGTTCACAATCGCGTCGTTCGTGTCATGGATTTCCCGAGGTCGATGCGGCGGCGATCCGACGTTTCGCGGCGCGCGGCACGATCCGGCAACGGAGGGAAGCGGGTTGCCGCGGGGCGCGGCAACGACGGCGGGGGCGCCTAGATGGGGGGCGCGAGCAGCTTGGCGAGCAGCCGGCCGCCATGCCGCGCGTGTGCGGCCGTCAGCGCCGAGTACCCGACGACGACGCCTGCTGCGCACCGCGCGCTTCGACAGAATCCGCGGACCGGCTGCAACTCGATGCCGGCCGCCCGGGCTTGCGCGACATACGTTGCGTCGTCCATCCCGGGCGGCAGCCACAGCACGAAATGAAAGCCCGCGTGTTCGCCGGACACCGTGTACCGTCCGCCGGCGTGTTTCGCCAACTGGTCGAGCACGATGTCGCGCCGCTGTCGGTACGCGTGACGCGCCGCGCGCAGGTGCTTCGCAAAATCGCCGTGCGCGATGAAGTGGGCCAGCGCCAGCTGCGGCGCCACGCCGACCGAGCGCGCGGTCGCGTGCCACACGGCCGACAGCGCCGGCCGCAGTGCCGCCGGCACGACCATGAAGCCGATGCGCAGCCCCGAGAACAGCGTCTTGTTGAACGAGCCGCAGTAGATCACGCGATCGCACGCGTCGAGCGATTTCAGCGCGGGCAGCGGGGCGGTCTGGTAGCTGAATTCGCCGTCGTAGTCGTCTTCGACGATCCACGCGCGGGTGCGCTGCGCCCAGTCGAGCAGTTCGAGCCGGCGCGACACCGACATCGTGACGCCGAGCGGCGCCTGGTGGGCGGGCGTCACGTAGGCCGCGCGCGCATCGGGATGGCGGTCCAGCGACGCGGTATCGATGCCTTCCCGATCGACCGGCACGTCGATCACGGTCGCGCCCGCGATCGTGAAGATCTGCCAGGCCGATGCGTAGCCGGGGTCCTCCATCAGCACCGTCGAGCCGGGCGTGAGCAGCGTGCGCGCGACGAGATCGATCGAATGCCGGATGCCGGTCGTGATGAAGATGTCGCTGGCGTTGCACGGGATGCCGCGATATTCGCGCAGGTAGGCGGCGATTTCGTCGCGCAGGCTTTCGACGCCTTGTGCCGGCGTCGCCCCGAGGTCGTTCGCCGTCGCGGCAAGCAGGCTGGCTCCGAGCGCCTTTTTCCATTGCTGCATCGGCAGCAGGCCGGGATCGGCAAGCCGCGCGACGAACGGGACGCCCGGCCGCACGCCTTGTTCCGGCTCGGCGGCGTCGGTCGTGCGCGCCGGCGCGGGGCGCGCGTCGACAGGGGGCGCGCCGTTGTCGCGAGATTGCGCGGCCGCGCGCAGGTAGCTGTCCGGTACCACCGCGCATACCCGCGACCCCGACCCTTGCGCGCGGGCGATGTACCCCTCCGAGCACAGCCGGTCGTATGCCGCCTCGACCGTCCCCCGGGCGACGCCCCAGCGCGCCGCGAGGGTGCGGCTGGACGGCAGCGGGCTGTCGCCGGGGAGCAGGCGTTTCAGGATCGCATCGCGTAGCGCGTCGGCGATGCACGCCTGCTTCGACTGCGGATTGCCCGTGGACAGCCCGGCAGGGCACGGCAGATCGAGCGGTATCGCGGCTTTGCCTCGCGCCATAGTGGTCCAGTCAGGGTCGAATTTAATGGCCCTTCAGCTTATATCACTTTGACCTTAGATTTCAGTCGACCACATCGATCCGACCGGAGGCGGGCTCACCGCATGAAAACGCGTTCATTACCCCAGTGGGGCTGGCTGTTCCTGTTGATGCTCGTCGTGTGCCTGCCGCGTGTCACGATCGATGCGTACCTGCCGTCGCTGCCGGCGATGGCGGACACGCTGCACGGCACCGACGCCCAGTTGCAGCTCACGCTGACGCTCTACATGGTCGGTTATGCGCTGTCGATGCTGGTGTCGGGGCCGTTGTCCGACCGTTACGGCCGTCGCCCCGTCCTGATCGGCGGCCTGTGCCTCTACGTGGTCGCGAGCGTCGCCTGCGCGTGCTCGACCAGCATCGCGGCGATCGTCGCCGCACGCATTTTCCAGGCATTGGGCGGCTGCTGCGGCACGGTGGTCGGGCGGGTGATCGTGCGCGAGCGCTTCCCGGCCGCGATGCAGGCGACGATGCTGGGCCGGATCTCGGCCGGCATGGCGCTGTCGCCCGTGATTGCGCCGCTGGCCGGCAGCGCGCTGGCCGAGTGGCTCGGATGGCGCGGCGTGTTCGGATCGCTGGCGGCGGGCGGGGTGGTCGCGGCGGCGATGGTGCTGCGCTACCTGCCGGAGACCCGCGAAAGCGACGCGCGGCCGGCGCCGGGCGCGGGGCTCCTGCGGACCTACGCGGGCCTGCTGCGCGAGCGCCGTTTCCTGCGCTACTCGCTCGCGATCAGTTTCGCGTACTGCACGTACTACCCGTTCATCGCGGAATCGTCGACGCTGTTCCAGCGGCAGCGCGGCGTATCCGGCCCGGTGTATGCCGCGATCTTCGGCCTGACCGTGCTCGGCTACCTGATCGGCTCGCACGTGTTCGCACGGACCGGCACGCGCTGGAAGGCCGATTCGGTCATCGCGGCGGCGGCGGGCGTGAATCTGGCCGGCACCGCCGCGTTGTGGATCGGCGGAGCGGTCGCGCCGACGGCGGTGGCGGCGCTCGTCGTCCCGATGTTCTTCGTGATGATCGCCGTCGGGATCGCGATCCCGGCCTGCCAGTTCGCGGTGATGCAGCCGTACACGACGATCGCCGGGACGGCGTCCGGGCTGTTCTTCTTTATCCAGATGGCGATCACGGCCGCGTGCGGCGGCGTGCTGGCGTGGCTGTCGGACGGTACCGCGCGCCCGATGATCGTCGTCACGGCCGGGGCGAGCGTCGCGTTCCTGGCGGTGGTGGTCGGCCTGCGCGAGCGGCGGCACGCAGGTGAAGGTTCGCGTTTCGCGCCGCGAAGCCGCGCCGCCGCCGCCGAGCGCTGAGCGTTCGGCGACAGTCGGCGGGCCGGCCGACGCGCGGGCGGGCCCGCGGCGCAACCCGTGTTTCCGCGAGGCGTCGCGATGGAAAGGATCATGTAATGTAGCGGCCTGTCGCTGACCTTCCCGGAATCCCCATGCGTGTGCTGCTCGTCGAAGACAACCCGAACCTCGCCCAGTCGCTGAGCGACGCGCTGAGCGCGGCGCGCTTCGCTGTCGATCACATGGCGGACGGCGAGGCGGCCGACCACGTGCTGCGCACGCAGGATTACGCGCTGGTGATCCTCGATCTCGGGCTGCCGAAGCTCGACGGGCTGGAAGTGCTGCGGCGGCTGCGCGCGCGGCGCAATCCGGTGCCGGTGCTAATCCTGACCGCGCACGGGTCGGTCGAGGATCGCGTGAAGGGGCTCGATCTCGGCGCCGACGACTATCTCGCGAAGCCGTTCGAGCTGACCGAGCTGGAGGCGCGCGCCCGCGCGCTGATCCGCCGCAGCCTCGGCCACGAGCATTCGCGGGTCGAATGCGGGCCGCTTTCCTACGACAGTATCGACCGCAGCTTCCATCTCGCGGGCGAGCCGCTATCGCTCACGCCGCGCGAGCGTTCGGTGCTCGAGGTGCTGATCCTGCGCAACGGCCGTGCGATCAACAAGGAAACGCTGTCGGAGAAGATTTTCGGGCTCGACGAATCGGTCAACGCCGATGCGATCGAGATCTACGTATACCGGCTGCGCAAGAAGCTCGAGAACACGGGTGTCGCGATCGTCACGCTGCGCGGGCTCGGTTATCTGCTGGAGGCGAGGGCGGAGGCGGCGGAATGAGCGTCCCGCCCATCCGCGGCGGTTCGCTGCGCCCCGACGCGGCGCGTGGCGTCGTTGCGGCGGCCCGGCGGAACGCATGATGCCCCGCCCGAACCTGCGCACGCAGGTCGCGCTGTGGCTGCTGCTGCCGCTGCTCGGCCTGCTCGCGCTCGACTCGTGGCTCACGTACCAGCGCGCGATGAACGCCGCGCACGTCGCGTTCGACCGCACGCTGTCGTCGTCGCTGAAGTCGATCCGCGAAGGCGTGCGGCTCAATGACGGCGAGATCGAGGTCGACCTGCCGTATCTCGCGCTCGAAATGCTCGAATCGAGCGACGGCGGCAAGATCTACTACCTGATCCGCGAGGACAACGGCCACACGGTCACCGGCTACCCGGACCTGCCGCTGCCGCACGGGCGCGACGCGGGCGACGGTGCGCTGTTCGTCACGCGCTACTACGACGTCGTCTATCGCGGTGAACAGCTGCGGATGGCCGCGCTGCGCATCCCGGTGCACGACGTGCCGACCGCGCAGTCGCGCATCGTGTGGGTGATGGTCGGCGAGACAATCGAGGCGCGCCAGGCGCTCGCGCGCGAGATCCTGGTGGGGTCGCTGCTGCAGGAAGGGCTGCTGGTCGTGCTGGCGCTCGGCATCGTGTGGCTCGGCGTCGGGCGCGGGCTGCGGCCGCTGAACCGGCTGTCGGCGACGGTCGCCGCGCGCAGCGAGGACGATACGACGCCGCTCGATACCGGCGCGATGCCGAGCGAACTTGCGCCGCTCGTCGAGTCGATCAACCAGTACATCGGCCGGACGCAGCGGATGCAGGTCGCGCGGCGCCGCTTCTTCGCGGACGCGGCCCATCAACTGAAGACGCCGCTCGCGGCCGTGCAGGCGGGCGTCGAGCTCGCGCTGCGGCCCGACGAGCAGCCGCGTGCGAACGGGCACCTGCGGCGCGCGAACGGCGCGGTGCGGCAGGCCGCGAAGATCGTCCAGCAACTGCTGTCGCTGTCGCGGCTCGATTCGGACAGCGGCCACGCTGTTGCCCACCAGCCGGTCGCGCTGCACCGGCTCGCGCGCAGCGTGACGCTCGACTGGTCGCCGGTCGCACGTGCACGCGACATCGATCTCGGCTTCGAGCATGAAGCCGACATCGACGTGCACGGGCAGCCCGACCTGCTCGGCGAGATGATCGGCAACCTGATCGACAACGCGATCCGTTATGCGGGCGATCGCGCGGTGATTACGGTACGCGTGTCGCGCGACGGGGCGCATGCGCGGCTCGACGTGATCGACAACGGGCCGGGCGTGCCGGCGGACGAGCGCGACGCGGTGTTCGAGCGCTTCCATCGCGGCAGCAAGACGCAGACGGTCGAAGGGACGGGGCTCGGGCTGTCGATCGTGCGGGAGATCGCGCGCGTGCATCAGGGCACGGTGACGCTGGCCGATGCGGCCGGCGGGGGGCTGGTCGTGACGATCCGGTTGCCGGCGGCGAACGACGCGGGGGCGCATGCCGCGTGATGGCGAGTTGCGATGTGGGCAGCCGGGAGCGGTAACGGGTAAGCGGGAGGCGATTAGCAGGCAGTAGGAAGCCGCTCGGGCGGCTTCCGGGCTACGAAGACGATGTGATCGGGTGAGCGGTGCCGTGTGCGGGCCTCAATCGCCGAACCCGATCTCCGCTTCCAGCGCCTGGCCGACTTCGAGCCACCCGCCCGCGCCTTCGACGACGATCGCGTTGATGCCGAACGTCAGCTCGCCGCCGAAGTTCGGGTTCGCGCGATAGGTCTGCATCGTGTCGGTCGGCTCGTGCGGCCACGCGGGATCGGGCGCGCCGGTGACCTGGTCGATCGTCGGCATCGGGCAGCGCGTGCACGGCTTCACGAGCCGCAGCCGCACGGGCGACGCACCTTCCGTGTCGAGATGCTCGACGAAATCCTCTTCGTACGCGTCGAGATCCGACACCACGATGTTCGGCCGGAAGCGGTTCATCGGAATCGCCGGTGCACCTTTGGCGGTGAGCCGCGCGTTCAGGTCGTCGAGCGACGACTGGCCGATCACGAGCAGCGGGTAGCCGTCCGCGAACTGCGTGTGCGTCGCGATCTCGCCGGTCCATTTGCGATTGCAGCCGCGGCGCGCGTCGGGCGCGAAGCGCGCGAGCTTCGCGGGCGTGCCGAGGAATTCGGTGAGCCAGGCGGCCGTTTCGGCGCCCGTGTCGATCGCATCGACGGTGTCGCGCCACACGGTCGCGGCCATTTTCGGCGTGGCGGGCGATACGTCGCCGTCGAGCGGCGTGCGGATCTCGCGCATGCCCGGCGCGCTCAGCACGAGCGCATCGTTGTTCAGTGCGGTGCGGATCAGCGCGAGGCGCGGGTGCGTGCGCTGCGTGATCATCTGTCCGGCGGGGTCGGTGATCAGCCAGTGGCGGTCGTACGCCAGGCCCGTTTCGAGCAGTTGCGCGCGCGACAGCGCGATGCCGGCGCAGGATTTGATCGGATAGACGAAGAGTTCGGCGATGGCTGGCATGACGCTGGCTGAAGGCGGATGGCGAGACTGGGATTGTGCCAGATCGCGCCGCAGCCGTTCGGACGGCTGCGCTGCGTCACGCGGCCGGTCATGCGAGCGGGAAGCCGGGGTCGAACGTGGTACGCACGTCGAGCGGCTGGCGCAGCAGTCCCGCCTTCAGGTAGAAGTCGGCCGTGCGCTGCTGTTCGGCGATGACCGTCGCGTCGATCGGCAACCAGCGCGTGTTGCGGCGCTCGAACTGCAGCTTCGCAGCCGCCGGCGGAATGCCGATGATGCGCGCGAGCGCCGCCGAATACGCGTCGGCATGCCGGTACGACCAGGCCTGCGCGCGCACGACGCGCCGCAGGAAATCGTGCAGCACGTCGCGCTTCGACGCGATCGCCGCGTCGGTCGCCGCGATGTAGCTGAGGCCCGACCACAGCCCGCGGCCGCTGACGAGCACGCGCGCGCGCCCGCTCGTTTCCGCGAGTGCGGTATAGGGCTCCCAGGTCGCCCACGCATCGATCGAACCGGTTGCGAGCGCAAGCATCGTATCGGCCGGCGGCAGGAAGCGGAACGAGACGGCGTCGGGAGGCAGGCCGGCCGCGTCGAGCGCCGCGCGCAGCCGTTCCGCGAGATCCCAGCGATCGCCGATCAGGTCGAAGTCGTGCGGTTCCGCGCGGCCGTCCGCGAGACGCGCGAGCGCGCCGAGCGGCGCATCGAGCGCGGCGACCTGCGAGACGGTGCGCGGGTTTGCCGCCGCGTTGCCGTCGTCATGCTGCTGCGCGACGTAGACGACGGGCGTGTGCCGCTCGATCGTCCCCGTGCTCGGCGCGCAGCGGCCCGCGATCAGTTGCGCGAGCTGGCTCTTGCCGATGCCGTTGCGGCCGACGATGCCGGTCGGCGTGCGGTCGATGGAAAGGTCGAGCGAATCGAACAGCGTGACGCCGTCGTCGAAGCGGAAGGAAACGTGATGAAGCGCGACGAGCGCGCCGGTGGGCGTGGCAGCAGCCATAAGCACCTCCAAAAATGCGTGAAGACCTTCGCGCGCGGCGTGCGTGGCACGGCGGCGAAAACATTTCGGGAAGGCTTAGTTGTTCACTTTGGCTGGCGTCCGGTATGAGGAATGAGCGCGCAGTGTAGCAAGCGCGGTGCGCGGGCCGCAAGCGACGGCCCGACGCACCGTCGCTTGCGTGCCACGCGCGAGGGTCGCGTTACTGCACGGCGACCGTCGTGAAGTTCTGCCGTCCGAACGGGCTCACGTGATAGCCGCTCACGCTCGTACGCGTGAGCGCGGCCGCGGTCGGGTAGCCGAGCGGAATCCACAGTGCCTGATCGTGGATGATCTTCTGCGCGGCTTCGTACAGCTTCGCGCGCCTCGCCTGGTCGGCGGTCGACTTGCCGTCGGCGATCAGCTTGTCGAGCTGCGCGTCGCAGAAACGCGCGAAGTTGATGCCTGACTTCACCGCGTTGCAGCTGAACAGCGGCGACAGGTAGTTGTCCGGATCGCCGTTGTCGCCGGCCCAGCCCATGAACAGCATGTCATGCTGGCCGAGCTTCGCCTGCTTGATCAGTTCGCCCCATTCGATCACCTTGACCTCGGCCTTCACGCCGATCTTCGCGAGGTCGGCCTGCAGCAGTTCCGCGCCGACCTTCGGATTCGGGTTCAGCACGCTGCCGGTCGGGCGCGTCCAGATCGTCGTCGAGAAGCCGTTCGGGAGGCCGGCCTGCGCGAGCAGCTGCTTCGCCTTCGCGGGATCGTACGCATACGGCGCGACGTCCTTCGCGTAGCTCCACGTATTCGGCGGATACGGGTTGTTCGCGGCCGTCGCGGTGTTGTCGAACACGACCTTCAGGTAGGTCGCGCGGTCGAACGCGAGGTTCAGCGCTTCACGCACCTTGTCGTTGTCGAGCGGCTTCTTCTGCGTGTTCAGCGCGACGAACGCGGTCATGAACGCGGGCGTCTGCACGACCTTCAGCGCACTTTCGCCCTTCGCGGCGAGCACGTCCTGCGGCTTCGGCGACAGCGCGATCTGGCATTCGCCGGCCTTCACTTTCTGCAGGCGCACCGACGGGTCGGGCGTGATCGCGTAGATCAGCCGGTCGACCTTCGGCTTCGTGCCCCAGTACGTCGGGTTCGCGTCGTAACGGATCAGCGCGTCCTTCGTATAGCTCTTCAGCACGAACGGGCCGGTGCCGACCGGCTTCGCGTTCAGGTCGGCCTGCTTGCCGGCCTTCAGCAGCTGGTCCGCGTATTCGGCCGAGTAGATCGACGCGAAGCCCATCGTCAGGATCGGCACGAACGTCGCGTTCGGTTCGTTGAGCACGAACTTCACGGTGCTGTCGTCGACCTTCGTGACCGATTTCACGAGCTTCACGAGGCCCATCGACTGCGCGTGCGGGAAGCCGCTCGCGCCGGCCACCTTGTGCCACGGGTTCGAATCGTCGAGCATCCGCGAGAACGTGAACACGACGTCGTCCGCGTTCAGCGCGCGGCCCGGCTTGAAATAGTCGGTGGTCTGGAACGCGACGTGCGGGCGCAGGTGGAACGTGTACGTGAGGCCGTCGGCGCTCGCTTCCCATTTGTCGGCGAGCGCGGGCACGACCTTTTTCGCGGCTTCGTCGTACGACACGAGCGTGTTGAAGATCACGTCGGCCGACGCGTTGGTCGTGACGAGCGAGTTGTACTGCACGACGTCGAAGCCGTCCGGGCTCGATTCCGTGCAGACGGTGAGCGGCTTGGCGGCGGCGAGGCCGGGGGCGGCGAGGGCGGCGGCGAGCGCGGCCGCGGCGAACAGCTTGACCTGCATAGGATCTCCCACGTGGCTTGTGTTTTTTGCTGGGTGACGGGATGCGGGCGCGGCCCGGAAGCGGGCAGGGCCGGCGCGGCTGGCGAATAGCATACCGTCAAAGCGCGCGACGCGTGGAAAAAGGCGCCTGAACGCGGTGAATTGACCGAAAAACGGCTGCGTTCGCGACGGAACGGGTGTTGGGGCGGCGAGCGGCGGAGCGCTGGCGCCGGGGAGGCCGGGCAGCGGCACGGCGAGGACGGCGCGGAAGCGTTGCGGGCCGGCCCCGCGAATCGAGGTGTCGAAGCCGTTGGGCGTCGGTGCGGAGAGGCGGAGAGGCGGAG
>NZ_ASSI01000311.1:0-1238 GCF_000466765.1 Burkholderia sp. AU4i
CCCGTGTCGGGCGGCACCGGCGGCGCGCAGGCCGGCACGCTGACCTTCATGGTCGGCGCGGACGCCGCGCTGTTCGAGCGCATCCGCCCCGTGCTGCTCGACATGGGCAAGAACGTCGTGCATTGCGGCGGCACGGGCACCGGGCAGATCGCGAAGATCTGCAACAACCTGCTGCTCGGAATCTCGATGATGGGCGTCTCGGAAGCGATGGCGCTCGGCGCCGCGCTCGGCATCGATCCGTCCGTGCTGGCCGGCATCATCAATACGTCGACCGGCCGCTGCTGGAGCTCGGACACGTACAACCCGTATCCGGGCGTGAGCGACACCGCGCCGGCCGCGCGCGGCTACGCAGGCGGATTCGCGGCGAACCTGATGCTGAAGGATCTCGGGCTCGCGACCGAAGCGGCACGGAGCGCGCACCAGCCGGTGTGGATGGGCGCACTCGCGCAGCAGCTCTATCAGTCGATGAACCAGCAGGGGCTCGGCACGCTCGACTTCTCCGCGTGCGTCAAGCTGTACGAGGCGCAGCCGGCGTAACCGCCGCCGGACGTGCGCCGACCCGCGATGTGCCTGTACGGCCTCGCGGGTCGGTTTGCATCTGGGAAAAGGAAGGAAAACGCAGACGGCGGCGTACGCCGCCGCCGGTCGCTCAACCGCGCGGATTCGACGCCGTCTCGAAGGTCGGATGGCACTCGAACGCGAGTTCGGAGCGCGCGCCGACACGGCTGCCGCTGGTCAGCGCCTCCTGCTTCAGGCTGGCGCGCATGCCGCGCTGCGTGCAGTAGTTGGTGGCTTCGTCGACGGCCTTCGTATGGGCGTCGGCCCACGTCGTCGATACGCCGACCGTGCGCGTCGTCACGGTAAATACGTTCGGGTTCGACGTCGCGGTCACGTCGGAAGCGGTCGAACACGCGGCGAGCAAGCATGCAACAGCCGCGACGGTCAACCATCGCAGGGTTCGAAAGGAAACTGGAGTGGGCATGGGGGCAAGCGCACGTACTTCGACGTGCATTGAGCAACATAGGCGACAGTATGCCTGCCCGATCGCCGGAGATCATGCCCCTTTCGGTGAACACATTGTTTCGAATGGTTAAACGATGACGGGTGCAGGCAAGATTTACAGCCCTCGCCGGCGTCCGGCTTCGGCCGGCAGGTAGTTTCGCCCTGCCCGCACGCCGTTGCGGGCGCGCTGGGTGGCGCGACGGCCGGGGCGAGCCCGCCGACCGGGGCGGCACCGA
>NZ_ASSI01000312.1:0-851 GCF_000466765.1 Burkholderia sp. AU4i
AGCGCGTGCGGCCGGCGTGCCGGTGATCGGGCTGATCGGCGGGCGCGCGGGCTGCTACGGCGGCGGCGGATTGCTCGCCGCATGCTGCTCGGCGCTCGCGGTGTCGGAGCAGGGCCGTATCAGCGTGTCGGGCCCCGAGGTGATCGAAACCAATCGCGGCGTCGAGGAGTTCGATTCGAAGGACCGCGCGCTGATCTGGCGCACGATGGGCGGCAAGCACCGGCGGCTGATTGGCGGCGCGGATCGCTACGTGGCCGATACGCCGGACGCATTCCGCGCGGCGGCGCTCGAGCTGATCGGGCGTGCGCCGGCATTCGATGCGGCGATGCTGCGTGCCGAGCAGGCGCGTCTCGAGGCGCGTGTCGAACGGTTCGGCGCATGCAACGATGCGCTCGACGTCTGGCGCGCGCTCGGGGCCGACAAGCCGGAAGCGATTCCGGGCATGCCGGACGACACGTTCGTGTCGCTCGCGGATCAATTGCAGGAGAGCACGCATGACGCTCGATGAAGTGCTGAATGCCTTGTTTCCCCAGGGCCACTCGATCGCCCGCACCGGCGGCCTGTTGACGGGGCATGCGGAACTGGCCGGTACACGCGTCGACGTGATCGGCGTCGCCGACCGCTTGCCGTTCGGCATCGACGAGGCGCTGACGCTCGCGGCGCGCGTGCTCGACACGATCGCGCGCGGCGGCGACACGCCGATCCTCGTGCTCGTCGACAGCGACAGCCAGCGGATGAGCAAGCGCGACGAACTGCTCGGCCTGAACGAGGGGCTGTCGCATCTCGCGAAGTGCCTGATGCACGCGGATCGCGCCGGACACCGGACGATCGGCGTGCTGTACGGCCACACG
>NZ_ASSI01000313.1:0-1329 GCF_000466765.1 Burkholderia sp. AU4i
TAATAGTTAGTAGTATTCAGACGCACCTGTCATGGCCGGCCGCTTCAACTTCCGGCGGCGGGTCATCCGTTATGGCAGCAAACGACAGAAGGTCTGGCTCGCCCGGTTTCGTCCATCGCGACCATAGGCAGGCCACGTGCATCAACTGTCTATTGCTTGGGCGAAACTCGAGGACGACGTTCTCGTCCTTGTCATGTGATTCCAGCACCGTGCCTTCCATCTTCGCCTTCTTCACGTTCTCGTAAAAGACCTCGACGAGCAACACACCGTGCGTCTGTCCGAAGCACGATTTCCAGAAACCTCCCAATGAATTTTTGCGGGCATTGTATGTGCCGGGATATTTCACATCGAAGCTTGCCGGCGTGCCCGCAATGCGGCACTGGTATCGCATCGGCCGGAGCACGTACTCGCCGTTTTCCATCACCAGCACCGGCGCGTAGTAGCCGGGGAAGATGCGCGAGTCGCGCGGCTTTGATTCGCTGCGATTGATGTCTTCGATGCGGCGTAGCGCAGCCTCAATTTTGTCGGTAGCGATGCGTCTACTTTCGGTCGCGGCCTTCGTCACCTTCGACTCCAGCTTGCGCTCGGCTTCCGTAAATCTCGTTCGCTGCTTGAAGAGGTCTTGCTCCAGTTTCGTCCTCTGTTCCGCGCGCGTCTTTTCGATGAGTTGACGTATCTCGCGTTCGCCATCCGTCTGCGGGTCGAGGAAAGCATCGTCGAGCGCTTTCGGTGTCTTGGCGCCGCTCCCTTCGGCCTGCAGGAAATAGAGACGTGCGAACTCGGCGATGTCCATGTGCGCACCGAAGGTCCGTACGTACCGGCGGTAGTCCGCCCAGATTTGAGCCGAGTAGCACATGCGTCATCTCCACTGGTTGATGCGGTTGCCCGCTCAATCACCTGCGTTGACTGCATCGTATGTCGGTCCCGATGCATGACCCGGCGCACCCACGGCAGAAGTGCCGGTTGAGCACGCTGCCGTCGACTCGCCAGCTCCTGACTGTCGCATCCGACCTGGTGCCTACCGTCAGACCGTTCTCGCTCGCGAAAAACGTCGGCTCGCCCGCCTTGCCGCGCGCGACCGCTTCATCAATAGTCGCATCCCCAAACGCGCGACGCAATTCGGCCACGAACGCCGCTATCTCCGGCATCGGATGCTTGCGCACAGGCATATCCATCATCGTCTTCCGTCGTAATCAAAAAGGGACGTTTCACGAAGCAGGTTTTTGATATACGATACTGTACATCCATACAGTATTTTTGCAATATGGCCGCCTTGCCCCAACACGTCGAGTCGATTCACCCAGCGATTTGGACCTATACCCGTGGAGT
>NZ_ASSI01000314.1:0-4250 GCF_000466765.1 Burkholderia sp. AU4i
ACGCGACGACCGCGACGCCGGCCGGCTCCCAGTGCGCCTTCGCGAAGGTTTCCTGGATCGACGCCTGCAGCACGCCGACCCGCTTGCCCTTCAGCGATTCCGGCGTCGGCAGCAGGCCGCTGCCGGTGCGCGCGATCAGCTGGGTCGGCACGCGATAGATGATCGTCGTGAAGTCGATCGCCTGGCGCCGCTGCTCAGTCGCATTCATCGCCGAGTTGATCGCGTCGAACTTGCGGCCCTTCAGCGCGGGAATCAGGCCGTCGAACGACGTCTCGACCCATTTGCACGACAGCTTCGCCGTCTGGCAGACGGCGTTGCCGACGTCGATGTCGAAGCCCTGCAGGTCGCCGTTCGGCGCTTTCGATTCGAACGGCGGGTATTGCGCCTCGAGGCCGAAGCGCAGCGTCTGCGCATCGGCGAGCGCCGCGCCCGAACCGATGGCGCACGCGAGTGCGAACGCGAGTTTCAGGGTGGCCGTGTGCTTCATCGTGATCTCCTGTGTCTGGTCGATGCGACGTACCCGTCGCCGGATGCCCGTGGCCGGATGCCGTACGGGGGGTTACAGCGAACGCAGCCGCCGCGCGCCTTCGACCAGCGTCGCGTCGTCCTTCGAAAAGCTGAGCCGGATCACGCCGGCGTCGGTGCCGTCGGTGTAGAACGCCGACAGCGGAATCGTCGCGACGCGCGCGTCGCGGATCAGGCGCAGCACGAAATCGCTGTCGCTTTCGTCCGAGAAGTGCCGGAAACGCGCGAGCATGAAGAACGAGCCCTCGCTCGGCAGCAGCTCGAAACGCGAATCGGCCAGCTCGCGCGCGAGCAGGTCGCGCTTGGCCTCGTAGAACGCCGACAGGCCGAGATAACTGTCCGGCCGCGCGAGGATCTCCGCGAACGCGAACTGCATCGGCGTATCGGCCGAGAACACCATGAACTGGTGCACCTTGCGGATCTCGTCCATCAGTTCGGCCGGCGCGAGGCAATGGCCGACCCGCCAGCCCGTTACGTGGAACGACTTGCCGAACGACGACACGATCACGCTGCGCTCGGCCAGCTCGCGGTGGCGCGCGACGCTCTGGTGCTGCGCGCCGTCGAACACGACGTGCTCGTAGACCTCGTCGGACAGCACGACGATGCCCGTGTCGCGCGTGAGCTGCGCGAGCCGCTCGAGATCGTCGGCCGAGAACACGGTCGCGGTCGGGTTGTGCGGCGTGTTGACGATGATCATCCGCGTACGCGGCGTGATCGCGGCCGCCACTTCATCCCAGTTCACGCGGAAGTGCTCCGGCGACAGCTTGATCGCGACGGGCGTCGCGCCCTGCAGCCGCACGATCGGCGCATAGCTGTCGAACGACGGCTCGAAGTAGATCACCTCGTCGCCCGGATGCACGAGCGCGCTGATCGCCGCGTACAGCCCCTCGCTCGCGCTCGCGATCACCGTGATCTCGGTGGCCGGGTCGTAACGCGCGCCGTACAGCGCTTCGGTCTTTTCCGCGAGCCGCTCGCGCAGCGCCATCACGCCGGCCATCGGTGCGTACTGGTTGTGCCCGTCGCGCATCGCGCGCGCGACGCCTTCGACGAGCGCCGGATCGGGCGCGAAATTCGGCGCCCCCTGCGACAGGTTCAACGCATCGTGCCGGGCGGCCAGCTGGCCGATCACCGTGAAGATCGTCGTCCCGACGTCGGGCAGTTTCGAACGGGGCGCGGTGGCGCTTCGCATGACTCCTCCTTCTGATGTCCTTCGGGCGGCCCCGCGCGACGCGCGCGGCCTGCATCTGCCGCATGATTTAGCCCGAGCCAATATCGGCGGACAAACGAAAGTTCGTCATGGCGGCCATGTATTTTTCTCATGGCCCATGGAGAGAAGCACGCGGCGGCAAGGCTCGCCTGCCCGGCCGACATGCGAATCAGGCATTTCCCTAACGGGATGCTACCGGCCGGCCGCCGCCAGATAGGCGAGCAGCACGGCCCGCAGTTCATCGCGCAGCGCGGCGATGTCGAACGCGGGCCCGAGCGTCAGCAGCGCCTGCGAGAGCCCGCCGTAGCAGAGCGTGTGCGCCATCCGCGCGATCCCGTCGAGCCGCGCGGCCGGCGGCGGATCGGCCGCGTGCGCGAGCGCGTCGCGCCACAGCGCGACGTACGCGTCGTAATGCCGGCGGTAGGCTGCGAGCGGCGACACCTGCCGCTCCAGCGCGAAGAGCGCGCCCCACAGCGCCGCGTCGGCGCCGATCGCGTCGACCTGCAGGTCGACCAGCGCGGCGGCGAGTTCGGCCCGCGGCGCACCGCGCAGCCGCGCCACCGCGTCGCGCAGCCGGTCGGCCAGCGCCTGCACGTGCCGATGGATGCAGAGCGCCGCGAGGCTCTGCTTGTCGCCGAAATACTCGTAGAAGGTGCCGATGCTGACGCCCGCGACGGCCGCGATCTCGCGGATCGTCGCTTTCGCGTAGCCGCGTTCGAGCAAAAGCTGAACGAACGCCTGCTGCAGCGCGTCGGAACTCGCCTGCGCGCGCGACTGGCGCGGCCGGCGGCGCAACGCGGGCGCGGGTTGCGCCGCCGGCTGGCCGGGCGGCGCCGGAACCTGAACATGTCGCGGCGGCATATTTGCTACTCTGGAAATCAGCAGGGCATGCGTTTTACCGGGGGCCGGAACCGGCGCCGAAGCGTCATCCGTGCGGCATGACGCCGGCCGCCCGCGAAGCATGAGACCGGAGACAACCTCGATGACCGAATCGACTCACGCCGTCACGAACCAGTTCGACGAACTGGTCGACTATAACCTCTTCACGACGGACATCGCGCTGCGCGACGCGCTCACCCGCGCGGGCGCCGACTGGGCCGTGCCGCAACTCGACACATACGGCGCGTGGCTCGGCAGCGCCGACACCGCGCGGCTTGCCGACGAAGCGAACCGTCACACGCCGGAACTGAACACGTTCGACCGGCGCGGCCGGCGCATCGACCGCGTCGACTTTCACCCGGCGTGGCACGCGCTGCTCGGCCGCTACCGCCACGAAGGCTTCGTGTCGCTCGCGTTCCGCGAGTCGCGCCGCGGCCGCTGGGCCGCGACCGCGGCCGGCTTCTACCTGCATGGCCAGATCGAGGCCGGCACGCTGTGCCCGGCGACGATGACGCAGGCCGCGATCCCCGTGCTGCAGAAGGAGCCCGCGCTGTGGGCGCTGCTGCGCGACAAGCTCTACAGCGACGACTACGATCCGCGCGACGTGCCGGTCGCCGACAAGCGCTCGATCTGGTTCGGCATGGGCATGACCGAGAAACAGGGCGGCTCCGACGTGCGCGCGAACACGACGCTCGCGACCGCCGTCGGCGCGGGCGGGCGCGGCGGCGAATACCGGCTGCGCGGCCACAAGTGGTTCTTCTCCGCGCCGATGTGCGACGCGCACCTCGTCGTCGCGCAGACCGAAGGCGGCGGCCCGTCGTGCTTCTACGTGCCGCGCTGGCGGCCGGACGGCACGAAGAACACGGTCGAGATCCAGCGGCTGAAGGACAAGGTCGGCAACCGCAGCAACTCGAGCAGCGAGATCGAACTGGACGACGCGTGGGGCATCATGCTCGGCGACGAAGGCCGCGGTATTCCGACCATCATCGAGATGGCCACCTACACGCGGCTGAACTGCGTGCTCGGCAGTGCGGCGATGCTGCGCCAGGGCGCCGTGCAGGCGATCGCGTACACGCGCCAGCGCCATGCATTCGGCCGCGCGCTCGCCGAACAGCCGCTGATGCGCACCGTGCTGGCCGATCTCGCGCTCGAAAGCGAAGCCGCGCTCGTGCTGGCGATGCGCCTGGCCGACGCGTTCGAGCGCGACGACTCGCCGCGCGAACGCGCCTGGAAGCGCATCGTCACGCCCGCCGCGAAATTCTGGGTGTGCAAGCGCGCGGTCGAGCTGACCGGCGAGGTGATGGAAGTGTTCGGCGGCAACGGCTATGTCGACGACGGCCCGATCGCGCGGCTGTTCCGCGAGGCGCCCGTCAACTCGATCTGGGAAGGTTCGGGCAACGTGATGTGCCTCGACGTGCTGCGCGCGGTGTCGCGCGAGCCCGACGCGGCTGCCGCGCTGTTCACCGAACTCGCCGATCTCGGCGCGGGCGAACCGCGCATCCGCGCGGCGCTCGACGCGCTGCGCGCGATGCTCGACGCACCGGCCGACACGCTCGAGGCGTCGGGTCGCGTGTTCGCGCACCGCCTCGCGCTCGTCGCGCAGGCGTGCCTGCTGCGCCGCGACGCGCCGGCGGCCGTC
>NZ_ASSI01000315.1:0-4081 GCF_000466765.1 Burkholderia sp. AU4i
CGCGCGCCGAGTGCGGCGAAGGTCGGCGACGCGAACAGGTCGGCGACCGTCAGCGCGTGACCGGCGCGGCTGGCCGCGTCGACGAAGCGCACGACGTCGAACGACGTCGCGCCCGCTTCGAACAGGTCGGCATCGGGCTCGGGCGCGGCCGTCGCGAACGTGTCGGACCACAGCGCCGCGAGCGCGGCTGCCGCGTGCGGTGCGCGTGACGACGTTGCCGTGCGTGCGTCGCCTTTCGCGTGCGCGCGCGGCGACGCTTGCGCAACGGCATGCGTGTCGGGCGCGCCGAGGGCGGCTTCCGACGCGCCGGCGAAGCGCGCGACTTCGTCGTGGTAAATGTCGACGAGCACGTCGACGAAGCTGCGGTCGAGCAGTTCGTCCGCATACGAGAACGCGGCGCTCACGCGCCCGTCCGGATGCTCGACGACGTCCAGCTCCAGCGTGAACACGACGCGATGGCGCACATCGTCGAACCCGGCCAGCGACAGGCCGGCCCAGTCGCGCGCGGCGGCACCGGTCGGGCGCAGGTAGTTGAACATCACCTGGAACAGCGGATTGGCCTGCGCGGCACGCGGCGCGCGCAGCGCCGCGACGACGTCCGCGAACGGCACGTCGGCGTGCGCATAGGCCGCGAGTGCCGTGTCGCGCACCTGTGCCAGCACGTCCGCGCGACGCGCGGCCGGGTCGATCCGCGTGCGCACCACGACCGAATTGATGAAGAGGCCGAGCGCCTCGCGGGCCGCGTCGCCCGTCAGCTCGCGCGTCGACGCGAGCACGCCGACCGGCTGGTCGGCCGCACCCGTCGCGCGGAACAAGGCGGTGTTGAGCGCCGCGTGCAGCAGCATCGGCAGCGTCGCGTGCGCGGCCGACGCCGTATCGCGCGCGGCGCGGATCAACGCGCCGTCGAATTCGAACGCGATGCGGGCCGCGCGCCATTGCGGCACGGCCGGCGCGTTGGCGCGTTGCGGCAGCAGGCGCGCCGGCAGGTCGGCCAGCGCATCGCGCCAGTAAGCGACGCGGGCCGGATGGGACGGCGCGGGCAGCACGAGCGGCCGGGCGATCGGCCGGACGATCTCCCCGGCCGCCACGGCACCGCCCTGCACGCGGGCGACATAGCGCGCGCGAACCGCGTCGAGCCACAGCTCGATCGATTCGCCATCCGACACGATGTGATGAATCGTCAGCGACAGCACGTGATCGTCCGCGCCGAGCCGCAGCACCCGAGCGCGCCACAGCGGCGCATCGGCCGCGAGGTCGAACGGCGCGAGCGCATCCTCGTCGGTCAGCGCCGCCGCGCGGGCAAGCACATCGGCTTGCGCCGACAGGTCGATCACCGGCAGTTCGACGGAAACGTCCGCGTCGATCCGCTGGCCCGGCAGCGCGCCGTCACGCGCCACGAGCCGCGCGCGCAGCGCCGGATGCACGGCCGCGACATCCGAGAAGGCCGCACGCAGCGCATCGACGTCCAGCGGGCCGCGCACCCGCAGCGCGACCGGAATGTTGTACGCGGCGCTGTCCGGCTGCGCGCGCCACAGGAACCACAGCCCGAGCTGCGCCGGCGACAGCGGCCACACGCCGTGGGCGTCCGGTTGCGCCACCGCAACGCCCGGCGCCGCGGCACCCGCATGCGCGGCACGCGGCGCATCGGCCACCTGACGCGCGTACTGCGCGAGCACCGGCGCTTCGAACAGCGCGCGCACCGGCACGTCGCGGCCGAGCCGTTCGGCCACGCGCGTCGCGACGCGCACGGCGGCGAGCGAATGGCCGCCGAGATCGAAGAAGTGATCGCCCCGGCCCACACGCTCGAGATTCAGCACGTCGCACCAGATCGCCGCGAGCGCGGCTTCGTCGCCGTCCTGCGGCGCTTCGTATGCGCGTTCGACGCGCACGGGCGCCGGCAGCCGTGCGCGATCGACCTTGCTGTTCGCATTGCGCGGCAGCGCGTCGAGCACGATCAGCTGCGCGGGCACCATGTAATCGGGCAGCGTGCGGCGCAGGTGTGCGTCGAGCGTCGCGGCTTCGACCGGCTGCGCGGCCGCCCGTGCGTCGGCGGTCAGCTCGACGTATGCAACGAGCTGCGCAAGTGCGCCCTGCCCGTGCACGACCGCACATGCTTCACGCACCGCGTCGTGCGCGGCAAGCTGCGCCTCGATCTCGCCGAGCTCGATGCGCAGCCCGCGCAGCTTCACCTGGTGGTCGACACGGCCGATGAAGTCGAACACGCCGTCCGCGCGACGCCGCACGAGGTCGCCCGTGCGGTACAGCCGCGCGCCCGGCGCGCCGTACGGATCGGGCACGAAACGCTCGGCCGTCAGCGCCGGGCGGTCGAGATAGCCGCGCGCGACGCCGATCCCCTCGCCGCCCAGGTACAGTTCGCCGATCACGCCGACCGGCAGCGGATGCAGCCGCTCGTCGAGCACGTGCGCGGTGCGTGCGCCGACCAGCGTACCGATCGGCAGGTACGCGGCGTCGCCGAGCTTCGCGAGATCGTCGCCGGGCCGGAACATCCACAGCGTCGGCGTGATGACCGTCTCGGTCGGCCCGTAGCCGTTGACCACGCGCACGTTCGGCAGCGCGCGGCGCAGCATCGCGAATGCCTCGCGCGACGTCGCCTCGCCGCCGACGGTCAGCGACCGCAGTGTCGGCGGCGCGCCGTGCGCGAGCGCCCATTCGGCAAGCTGCGCGGCGCAGCCGGGCGGCACGTAGGTCATCGTCACGCCGTCGCGGACCATCATCGCGCAGGTCTGCGCGGGCGGCCACAGCACGTCGGCCGTCACCGACACGGCGGCACCCGACATGTATTGCGAGAACCAGCCTTCATGCGCACCGTCGAAGTTGACCGACTGGAACAGCAGGAACACGTCCTGCTCGCCCGCGCCGTAGCGCTCGGCGATCGCCGCGCAATGCAGCGCGAACGATGCATGGTCGACGATCACGCCCTTCGGCTTGCCGGTCGAGCCCGACGTGTAGATCGCATAAGCCGCATGCCCGGGCAGCACGTCCGGCAGCACGACGTGCGCCGCTTCGTCGAGCGCAGCGACTTCGTCGGCGCGCCACACGCGCAGCGCCGGCAGCTCGGGCAGCGACGCGGCGCTCGCGCCGTCGGTCAGCACGTGCGCGATGTTCGCGTCGCCGACGATCTGCGCGAGCCGTTCGCGCGGATGAGCCGGATCGAGCGGCACGAACGCGGCGCCCGACTTCAATACCGCGATCAGCGCGACGAGCAGGTCGACCGAGCGCTGCAGCGCGACGCCGACCCGCATTTCCGGTCGTACGCCGGCCGCCACCAGATGGCGCGCCAGCCGGGCCGCGCGCGCATCGACTTCGCCGCGCGTGAACGCACGATCGATATCGGCGACACCACGCGCGTCGGGCCGTGCATGGGCATGCGCGGCGATGCGTGCATGCACGGGCACGAACGGCTCGGCATCGGTCGCGCCGGCCGGCGCGTTCCATGCAAGGAGCTGCGCGCGCTCGGCGGCGGGCAGCCAGTCGAGATCGCCGACCGGCATGTCGGGGCGCGCGAGCGCATCGGCGAGCAGCGTGACGAAGCGCGCGGCCAGCCGTTCGATCGCATCCGCATCGAACAGGTCGAGCGCGTAGATGAACGCGGCGTCGAACGTGCCGTCCGGCGTCGCCTCGACCGACAGCGTCAGGTCGAATTTCGCGGAAGGCGTACCGGACGGCAGCAACGCGGCAGACGCCGCGCCGAGCGCCGGCAACGCACGACGCTCGCCGTATGCGGCCATCACCTGGAACAGCGGATGGTGGCTCGCGCTGCGCGGCACGCCGAGCGCGTCGACCACCTGCTCGAACGGCACGTCCTGATGCATCTGCGCGTCGACGAGCGCACGCTGCGTGCGCGCGACCAGCGACGAGAAATCGCCGTGCGCGGGCACGTCGACGTCGATCGCCAGCGTGTTGACGAAGAAGCCGATCAGGCCGGCGACTTCCGCGCGTTCGCGGTTCGCGGCCGGCACGCCGACGCAGATCCGCGCATCGCCCGTCGCGCGCGCGAGCAGCGCATCGAGCGCGGCGAGCAGCACCGCGAACGGCGTGGCGCCCGACGCGGCCGCGAATG
>NZ_ASSI01000316.1:0-700 GCF_000466765.1 Burkholderia sp. AU4i
GATGCGAACGCGAACGGCCCGGTCGATTCGTTCGTCGGCTCGAAGAACTACGACGCGGGCGTGATGTCGTGCGACTACCTCGCGAAAGCGATCGGCGGCAGCGGCGAGGTGGCGATCCTCGACGGCATTCCGGTCGTGCCGATTCTCGAACGCGTGCGCGGCTGCAAGGCGGGGCTCGCGAAATACCCGAACGTGAAGCTGGTCGACACGCAGAACGGCAAGCAGGAGCGCGCGACCGCGCTGTCGGTGACCGAGAACCTGATCTCCGCGCACCCGAAGCTGAAGGGCGTCTTCAGCGTGAACGACGGCGGCGCGATGGGCGCGCTCGCCGCGATCGAGAGCTCGGGCAAGGACATCAAGCTGACGAGCGTCGACGGCGCGCCCGAGGCGATCGCCGCGATCCAGAAGCCGAATTCGAAGTTCATCGAGACGACCGCGCAGTTCCCGGCCGACCAGGTGCGTATCGCGCTCGGCATCGCGATTGCGCGCAAGTGGGGCGCGACGGTGCCGAAGGCGATCCCGGTCGACGTGAAGGTGGTCGACCGCGGCAACGCGAAGGGCTTCAGCTGGTGAACGACGTGCAATGCGACTCGACGGGCGGCGGCACGGCCGGCGCCCTTCGTACGGAGAAACCGATGGACACGATACTCCGGCTCAGCGACATCGCGAAAAGCTTTCCGGGCGTGAAGGCGCTGTCCGG
>NZ_ASSI01000317.1:0-7460 GCF_000466765.1 Burkholderia sp. AU4i
CACCGGCACCGGCACCGGCACCCCCTGCACTGCCGCCGCCCCCGCGCGACGCGAGCCGCGCGCGCACCGCCTGGTAGAAGCGCAGGTTGTCGGCCACCGCCGACGCGGGCAAATCCGCGGACAGCAGCTTCTTCGCCGAATCGGTATTGCCGAGCACGCCGTACGCGAACGCGAGGTTCTGGCGCGCCTGCCACGGCGCGGACGGCAGCCCGGCGACGTCGAGCAGCACGTTCACGCCCTCGCGCGGCCGGTTGCTCAGCACGAGCGACAGCCCGAGGTCGACGCGCAGCCCCTGCGCGTCCGGGTGCGCGCGCAGCGCGTCGCGATACACGACCTGCGCATCCGCATGACGCCCCTGCAGGTCGAGCACGGTGCCGAGCCCTTCCGCCGCGAGCGGATGGTTCGGCTGCGCGGCCAGCAGGTCGCGATAGCGCTGCGCGGCTTCGTCGAGACGCCGCTGCCGCAACGCGACGCGCGCGAGCCCGAGCCGCGGGCCGAGCTCCGCGGGCGCCTGCCGCTGCGCGTCGTCGTAGAGGATCCGCGCGCGCTCCAGGTCGCCCGCGCGGTAGTTGACGTCGCCGAGCCCCAGGCGCGCCGCGAGCGATTCGGGATGCTTCGCGAGCACCTTCTCGTACAGCGTCGATGCGAGATCGACGTTGCCGCCGGCAAGCGCGCTGTCCGCGATGCGCAGCTCGGCCTGCGGGTCGTCGCTCTTGTGCGACAGCACCGGCCGCGTCTGGATGCCCGGCGCGCAGCCGCCGGCCAGCACCGGCAGCACGGCCGCGAACGCGAACGCGCGTATGACGGATCGTGTCATCTGAATACCTCGAGCAGGCGAATCGCCGCCGGGCCCGCCGCGATCAGGCACACCGTCGGCAGGATGAACAGCATCATCGGCAACGTGATCTTCGGCGCCAGCTTCGCGGCCCGTTCCTCGAGCGCGACGATCTGCTCGGTGCGCTCGGTGCGCGACAGGGTGCGCAGCGCCTGCGTGATCGGCGTGCCGAAGCGCTGCGACTGCGTGAGCGTCGTCGCGAGCGACCGCGCCGACGTGAAATCGACGCGCGTCGCGAAATGCGCGAGCGTCGCGGACACGTCGCCGCTCAGCGTGAGCTCGTCCGCGCACACCGTCAGCTCGTCGGCGAGCGGCGGGCAGATGCGCGACAGTTCGTGCGCGACGCGCCGGATGCCCGACGCGAGGCTGTTGCCGGCCATCGTGCAGATCACCAGCAGGTCGAGCGCGTCCGGAAAGCACGCGGCGATGAGCCGCCGCCGCCGCCGGATCATCGCGCCGAGCACGTACTCCGGCACGATCACGCCGACCACGAACGCGGCGACCATCGCCAGCGCCCGGATCACGAAGTATTCGCCGAAGCGCGGAATCAGCGGGCTGAACACGATCGCGCCGCATGCGAACAGCACGCCGCAGCTCAGCTTGATCCCGATCATCGACGACACCGCGCGGCGCTCGCGAAAGCCCGCGCGCGTCAGTTGCAGGCCGAGCTTCACGCGCTGCATCGGGTCGAGCACCGGCAGCCGTTCGCCCAGCTGCGCGAGCCGGCGCGTCAGGTCCTGGCGAACGCCGCCCGGCTGCAGCCACCCCGTCACGGGTGCCGGCGGGTGCTGCCCGGCAGCCTGCCGCACGCGCGCGGCGATCCGCTGGCGGGTGCCGCCGCCGGGTCTGCCGAGCGCCGCTGCGACACAGGCGAGCAACAGCAGCAATTCGAAGCCGCGGGCGGCCAGTATCGACATCGTCATCGCGCGGTATCCAGTTTCGAGATCTTGCGGATCACCAGCAGGCCGACCGTCAGCAACCCGGCCGCGATCGTCAGCATCGTGTGCCCCGCGTGCGTCGAGAACAGCAGCATCACGTAGTCGCGGTTCACGAGGAACAGCGCGCCGATCATCACGAACGGCACCGCTGAAATGATGTTCGTCGTGATGCGCCCTTCGGCGGTCAGCGCGCGGGTCTTCAGGCGGATGTCGCGGCGCGTGCGGATGATGCTCGACAGCTCGTCGAGCGTTTCGCCGAGGCTGCCGCCGGTCTCGCGCTGCAGCAGCAGGTAGACGGTGAAGAACGAGAAGTCCGCGATCATCAGCCGGTCCGCGGCCTGCGTCAGCACGTCCTTGAGATCCGCGCCGACGCGCAGGCTGTCGCCCATCGAACGGAACGTCGCGCGCACCGGCTCGGCCGCGCCGTCGCCGACCATGCTAATCGCCTGCGTGACCGGAATCCCCGCGCGCACGGCCCGCACGATCACGTCGATCGCGTCCGGGAACGCTTCGAGAAAACGCACCCGGAAGCGGTCGACCAGCGCACGGTAGCTGGCGCGCATCGCGACCAGCGGCAACCCGACATAGATCAGCGGACGCAGGAAACCCGGCGGCCCGATCAGCTTCACCGCGACGATCGCCGCGATCGCACCGGCGATCGTGCTCGCGACGACGATCCTCACCCCGCCCTTGCCGCCCACCGCGCGCACCCGCGTCACGCGGCGTTGCAGCCATGCGCGCAGGCGGCCTTGCCGGCGCTCGAGGTTGAACAGCGCGACGCCGGGCGCGGCGGACGCGTGCCCGGCGTGCCCGGCGAGCGACGGCGACAGCTTGCGCATCCGTGCGCGGATGCGCTGCGCCGGGTGATGGCTCGCGCGATCGAACAGCGACGACAGCACGAGCCCGATCGCGAGGATCGTCACGAACCCGCCCACCGCGAACAGGTCGGCGGCCCTCATTGCCGGAAGACCTCGGCGAGCGCATCCTCGACGCCGTAATACGCGGCACGCGCCGCGAATCCCGGCCGCAACGGCGATGCCTCGAACACGCCCTTCACCGCATCGCGCGTCGTGTCGCCTTCCTGACGGAACGCGAACAGGTCCTGCGTGATGACCACCTCGCCTTCCATCCCGACGATCTCGGTGATCCGCGTCACGCGCCGCACCCCGTCGCGCATCCGCTCGATCTGCACGAACAGGTGCACGGCGCTCGCGATCTGGCGGCGGATCGACAGCAGTTGCAGGTTCGCGTTCGCCATCATCACCATGCTCTCGAGCCGGCTGATCGCGTCGCGCGGCGAATTCGCGTGAATCGTCGTCATCGAGCCGTCGTGCCCCGTGTTCATCGCCTGGAGCACGTCGAACGCCTCGGGGCCGCGAATCTCGCCGAGGATGATGCGGTCGGGCCGCATCCGCAGCGCGTTGCGCACGAGATCGCGCTGCGAGATCCCGCCGAGCCCCTCGGTATTTTCCGGGCGGGTCTCGAGGCTCACGACGTGCGGCTGCAGCAACTGCAGCTCGGCGGCATCCTCGATCGTCACGATCCGTTCGTGCTGCTCGATATGCTGCGACAGCGCGTTGAGCAGCGTCGTCTTGCCCGAGCCGGTGCCGCCCGAGATCACGATGTTCAGCCGGCACGCGCACGCAACCTTCAGCACCTGCAGCATCGGATGCGAGATGTTGCCCTGCTGCGCCATCCGCGCGAGCGTGATGTCGCGCTTCGCGAACTTGCGGATCGAGATCGACGGGCCGCGCATCGCGATCGGCGGCAGCACGACGTTCACGCGGCTGCCGTCGGCGAGCCGCGCATCGACCATCGGGCTGCTCTCGTCGACGCGCCGCCCCACCGCCGCCGCGATCCGCTGCGCGACACTCGCCACGTGCGCGTCGTCGCGGAACTTCAGCGACGTGAGCTCGAGCCGGCCCGCGCGCTCGACGTACACCTGGTCGGGCCCGTTGACGAGGATGTCGGTGACCGTGTCGTCGGCCAGCAGCGGCTCGATCGGCCCGACGCCGAACATGTCGTTCAGGATCGCATCGACGATCAGCACCTGCTCGCCGGCCGTGATCTTCAGGCGCTCGCGCTCGACCGTATGCGCGGCCACCTGCTCGATGCCCGCGCGCACCTCGTCGCGCGTCTTCATCAGCGCCGCCGACATGTTCATCGACGTGAACACCGCGTGGCGGATCGCATCGAACTTGCTCGACCGGATCAGCGCCTCGTGGGTATCGGCCGCCACGGGCGCACGGGCCGATGCCGACGCGGGCGCAGGTGCTTCCGCCGGCGCCGGTGCCGGCTCGTGCGCCACGGCGGGCGTCGCGGCCGGCACGGGGTTCGCCGGCGGCCGGTTGCGGGTACCGAACGTCACGATCCCTTCCTCCACTTGACGAGCCGCGCATACCACGGCTCGGCGACGGCCATCGGCTCGCCGGTAATGCCGTTCGCGAGCTGCCGGATCTGATCCACGAAGCCGTGCCGCTTCGCGCCTTCGATCGGCTCGCCGAGATTCTCGGCGACGGCGAGCGTCTGCGGCTCGTGCGGCAGTTCGTGCAGCGGCGCGCCGCCGAACGCCTCCTCGAAATCGACCGGCTCGACCCGGCCCGCGACGGGCGCGAGCGGGTTGTTCAGCACCATCGACAGCAGCCGCTCGCCGGGCAGTTCCCGCACGAAACGCACGAGCCGCGCGGCCTCGTATGCGGCATGCACCGAGCGGTCGACCACGACATGGACGAGATCGGACGCGACGAGCGCGTCCTCGAGCAGCTTGCCGGCACCGCTCCCGACGTCGAACAGCACGTAATGGAAGCGGTCCTTCAGCATGTCGACCAGGCGCGCGACGGCCTCGTCGCCCACCGGGGCGTCGGCACCGTACGCCAGCTCGGCGGACAGCACGTGCAGCCGGTCGCCCTTCGTGACGAACATGCGCTCGAACAACGCGTCGTCGGGGCGCTGGCCCATGTTCAGCAGTTCGATCAGCCCGTTGTTGCTGGACAGCCCGAACATCGAGTTCGCGCCGCCGCCATGCAGGTTCAGGTCGACATAGGCCACGCGGCGGCGCTTCTCGCCCGCCAGGAAGCGCGCGAGGCTCACCGTGATCGTGGTCGCGCCGACGCCGCCGCGCGCGCCGACGAAGCTGACGACCTTGCCGGTACGCGCCTGGACGACCGACTCCGTGGCCGTCAGCGCGCGCCGCATCAACTCGACGGTCAGCGGCTTGACGATGTAGTCCTGCACGCCGATGCCGAGCAGGTTGCGAAACAGCCCGACGTCGTTCTGCGTACCGATCGCGATGACGCGCACCGACGGGTCGCACACGTCGGCGAGCCGCATCAGGTCCGACACCGGCAGCACCGAATCCGACACGTCGATGACGAGCTGGCGCGGCGAACGCTCGTACTGCTGCAGCAGCCGGATCGCATCGTCGCAGGTGCCCGCCTGCAGATGGGTGCGCGTGATCGACAGCTCCTGCGCGACGCGGCGTATCACGTCCTCGCTGCCCGGATCGGCGACGACCGCGACGAGATCGGCCGCTCCCGCGGACGCGGCGCGCCGGGTGTGCTGGCGATCGAGGAGGTTCATGGGCGGCATCGTGATGGCATCCGGGTCGGTTCAATGGCCGGGCGAGCCGGTCGTCAGCGTCTTGCCGGGCGTCGGCTGCTTCACGCGATCCTCGACGTAGCGGCGCACCGCGTCGGCCGCGGCCTGCGCGTCCGCGCCGCCGTAAGGCACGGGCGCGACGAGATCCTCCGGCCGCGCGAGCATCGCCGCGAGGTTCGAGTACGTCGCGCAGCCGAACGGCACGCCGGGCCGCGCGTACCCCGCGTCGACGAGATGCGACGGCTGCATCAGCGTCGCGCAATCGGGCGGCACCGCGCGCGCGCCGTCGAAGCCGATCGTCCGCGCGTCGGGCAGGTTGACCGGCGGCGGCGCCGACAGGCAGCCCGCGAGCCCCAGCGGCAGCAGTGCGGCAACGATCGATCGGGTTCGCATGGGCGCGCCTCCGGTTCAGTACACGAAGCCCGCGGCGCCGACGAGGCGCGGCGTATCGCCCGACAGCAGGTCGAGCCCCAGGTTGCGCTGCACCGCGAACTCCAGGTCGCTGCTCGGCCGCGCGACCGTGTCGATCGCCTGCTCGAGCTGGCCGGGCCCGGCCGGCTGCACGATGTACGGCGTGACGATGACGACCACCTCGGTCTTGTTGTCCTGGAAGTTCTTCGACGAAAACAGCCGGCCGATGATCGGCAGCCGGCCGAGCCCCGGGATCTGCGACACCGTATCGGCCGTCTGGCTCTGCAGCAGCCCGCCGATCGCGAAGCTCTGCCCGCTCGACAGCTCGACCGTCGTCTCGACGCGCCGCACCGTGAGCCCCGGCACCTTGACGCCGCCGGTCGTCACGCTGTTGTTCGCATCGACCTCGCTCACTTCCGGCCGCACCTTCAGGCTGATCCGGTTGTCGGCGAGCACGGTCGGCGTGAAATCGAGCGACACGCCGAACGGCTTGAACTCGACCGTGATCGCGCCGGTCGACGAGCCCGCCTGTGCGACTGGGATCGGAATCTCGCCGCCCGCGAGGAAGCTCGCGGTCTCGCCGGACATCGCGGTGAGGTTCGGCTCGGCGAGCATCGTGATCAAGCCCTCCTGGTCGAGTGCGTCGAGCACCACGTCGATCGACCAGCGCCCCGCGCGGAACCCGCCGAGCACCGAGAACGCGCCCGTCGGCGACAGGTTGAACAGGCTGGTCGTCGGATCGAACAGCGTGCGCCCGTTGAACAGCCCGCCGACGAAGTTGCCGGCCCCGCCCAGCGAGCTCCAGTTGATGCCGAGCTGCTGCGTGATGTTGCGGCTCACCTCCGTCACCCGCACGCGCAGGTTCACCTGGATCGGGCGCGACAGCGTGAGCCGGTTGACGATCTTTTCCTTGTCGTGCAGGTACGGCGTGAGCGACTGCATCACGGCGTCGGCGTCGGCCGCGCTCGGCACCTTGCCCGACACCATCAGCGAGCCCGGCGCACCGGACACCGACAGCTTCAGTTGCGGAAACCGGCTGTCGAGCACGCCCTGCAGCGACGCCGTGTCGACCTGCACGATCACCGTCTTGCGCAGGATCGGACGATGGTTCGCGCCGAGCGCGATCAGCGTGGTCGTGCCCGCCTTCTTGCCGAACACGAATACGGTACGCGGCGACGGCACCTGGATGTCCGCGATGGCAGGATCGGCGACGAACATCGCGGTTGCAGGCTCGGGCAGCGACAGCAGTTCCCCCTTGCCGGTCGCGATCGACAGCGCCGCGCCCGCGTCCGGCGCCCGCGCGACCTGCGCGGCGGCGCCCCCGGACGCGATGCCGCAGGCCAGGCCCAGGAAAGCGATCCAACGAACCATGCGCACCATGCGTGTTCCCGTCAAATGCCGGCCGCCGGACGGACGGCCCGAATCGTCAATCCGTCACTGCACCGTCGCTCCCGGCGGCGGCGCACCCGCCTGCGCCGCGACATTGGCACCGCCCGGAACCGCGGGCATCGCCGGCCACGACGGCAGCCCGGTCGGCAGCGGCGGCAGGCCCGGCGTGCCGGTTCCGCCGCCGTGCGATCCGTCGTCGACCGACGAACCGCGATAGATCACGACCGCGTTGTTCCGCCACGCCGGCCGCGCGCCCGCATCCGGCCCGGCGGAACAACGCGGTCGTGATC
>NZ_ASSI01000318.1:0-10704 GCF_000466765.1 Burkholderia sp. AU4i
CGGGCCGGCGGCCGGCGGCGCCGCGCCATGCCGCGGCGCGCGGATCGTCATTGCGCGCCGGCGTAGATCCATTCGAGCAGCGTGTCGTGCGCGGCGCGTGCGGCTTCCGCGTGATCGTTGTTGATGAAACTGACGACGATGTAGCTCTGGCCGTCGGCGCCGGCAACGTAGCCGGCGATCGCGCGCACGTCGCGCAGCGTGCCGGTCTTGATGTGCGCGTTGCCGAGCACGCCGGCGTTGGTGAGGCGGTTCTTCATCGTGCCGTCGATGCCCGCGATCGGCAGCGAATCGATGAAGGCCTGCGCGACGGGGCTCGCGTTCGCGGCCTGCAGCAGCGCGGCGAGCGACAGCGCGCTCACATGCTCTTCGCGCGACAGGCCCGAGCCGTTTTCGAGCACGAGGTCGGGCATCGCGATGCCGTTCTTCTGCAGGAACGCCTGGATCACGCGGCTCGACTGCTCGGGCGTCGCGGGCGGCCTGCCGCCGACCGCGCCGATCGTCAGGAACAGGTTGCGCGCCATCACGTTGTTGCTGAACTTGTTGATGTCGTAGACGATGCTGCCGAGCACCGGGCTGTGATGCACGGCGAGCGGCCGCGCGGTGGTCGGCACCTTGCCTTCGCTCACGGGCCCCGTGATCGTGCCGCCGTCCTGCTGCCACAGCGCGAGGAAGCCGCGGGCGAAGAACGTCGTGTGATCGAGGATCGCGAGGTTGGTCGTGTGCGCGCCGCAACGCAGCGGGTAGTCGCCGGCGAACGAAGCGGTCATGATCCCGCCGCCGGCCGTCAGCGTCGGTCGCGCGGCTGCGGCGGCCGCGCTGCACGAGCCCGAGCCTTCGACCAGCTGGTTGTCGATCGACAGGTCCGCGAGCGGCGGCAGCACGTCGACGGCCACCTTGCCGTCGTCGCCCGGCGTGACGGTGAACGACACGGCCTTGAACGCGTACAGCAGCGGATCGGGGCCGACGTTGTACGGCGCGCTCGCATCGTCGTCGAACGAAGGGAGATCGCGCGTCGTCGCCGCGAAGTAGCTCTTGTCGAGCACGAGGCCGCCGGCCACGCGCTTGACGCCGGCCTTGCGGAGCTTGTCGACGAGGTCGATCAGCTCTTCGGGCACGAGCTTCGGATCGCCGGTGCCCTTGATGTACAGGTTGCCCTGCAGCGTGCCGTCGGGGTCGACCGTGCCGTCCGTGTAGGCGGTCGTGCGCCAGCGGTAGTCGGGGCCGAGGATCGACAGACCCGAGAAGGTCGTCACGAGCTTCATCGTCGAGGCGGGCAGCATCGGCCGGCTTGCATTCCACGCGATCAGCGGTTCCGGATCGCCGACGCGCTCGACGACGACGCTCATCGCCGACGCCGGCACCTTCGCGCGCTGCAGCGCGACGAGCACGGACGCCGGCAGGCCGGCCGCGCGCGCGGCCGGCGACACGACCGTGGTCTTGCGCGCTTCCTTGTGGGATTTCTTGCGGGCCTGCGCGGCAGGCGCGAAGGCGAGGGCCGTGCAGGTGGCGACGATGGCGGCCGCCCGCAGGCAGACGCGGGCGCGGGGGGCGAACCGGTTGGAAAGATCGGAAATCGGCATGAGCGAATACGGGGAAAGCACGACGTTCGGGCAGGGCGCGCGCGGCGCCAAAGCGCACATTGTAGAGACAAGTCCGGACAGCCCCCTTGCAATCCGCCTTTCTGTTGCATTGCACGGTGCCGCGCGCCGGGTTCGCGGCGCTACAATGGTCGGCGTGTTTGACTCGCCCCATGGATGCCTGTCCCGATGCGGATTCTGCTTGTCGAAGATGATCGAATGATTGCCGAAGGCGTGCGCAAGGCGCTGCGCTCGGACGGCTTTGCAGTCGACTGGGTGCAGGACGGCGACGCCGCACTGACGGCGCTCGGCGGCGAGACGTACGACCTGCTGCTGCTCGATCTCGGGCTGCCGAAGCGCGACGGCATCGACGTGCTGCGCACGCTGCGCGCGCGCGGGCTGGCGCTGCCGGTGCTGATCGTCACCGCGCGCGACGCGGTGGCCGATCGCGTGAAGGGCCTCGACGCGGGCGCCGACGACTACCTCGTCAAGCCGTTCGACCTCGACGAGCTCGGCGCGCGAATGCGCGCGCTGATCCGCCGCCAGGCGGGGCGCAGCGAATCGCTGATCCGCCACGGCGCGCTGACGCTCGATCCCGCCTCGCACCAGGTGACGCTCGACGGCGCGCCGGTCGCGCTGTCCGCGCGCGAGTTCGCGCTGCTCGAGGCGCTGCTCGCGCGGCCCGGCGCGGTGCTGTCGAAGAGCCAGCTCGAGGAGAAGATGTACGGCTGGGGCGAGGAGATCGGCAGCAACACGGTCGAGGTCTACATCCACGCGCTGCGCAAGAAGCTCGGCTCCGACCTGATCCGCAACGTGCGCGGGCTTGGCTACATGGTCGTCAAGGAAAGCTGACGCGTGAGGTCGATTCGTCATCAATTGCTGATCTGGCTGCTCGCGATCGTCGTCGCGGGCGTGGGCATCGCGGGCTGGCTGATCTACCGGCAGGCGCTCGCGGAGGCGAACGAACTGTTCGACTACCAGTTGCAGGAAATCGCCGCGGCGCTGCCGTCGGAACCGTTCTCGCAGGTATTCGGCTCGCGTACCAACGGCGACGAAGGCATCGTGATCCAGATCTGGAACCGCAACGGCGTGCTGATGTACTTTTCGCATCCGCGTGCGCCGATCGCGCCGCGCGCGGAGCTCGGTTTCTCGACCGAGCGCACCGATCGCGGCGAATGGCGCGTGTACGGGGCGATCGTCGGCGACAACGTCGTGCAGCTCGCGCAGCCGCTGTCGGTGCGCAACCGGCTCGCGGCGAACGTCGCGCTGCGCACGCTGTGGCCGCTGATCGTGCTGCTGCCGTTCCTCGGCGCGGCCGTGTGGGTGATCGTCGGGCGCGGGCTCGCGCCGCTCGGCCGCGTGACGCGCGCAGTCGAGGCGCGCCGGCCGGAAGCGCTCGATCCGCTGCCCGATGCGCGCCTGCCGCTCGAGGTGCAGCCGCTCGTGCGGGCGCTGAACGGGCTGCTCGCGCGGCTGTCGGCCGCGCTCGACACGCAGAAGGCGTTCGTGGCCGACGCCGCGCACGAACTGCGCACGCCGCTCGCGGCCGTGCAGATCCAGGCGCAACTCGTCGCCCGCGCGAAGGACGATGCATCGCGCCGCGAGGCGGTCGCGGATCTCCAGGATGGCGTGTCGCGCGCGACGCGTCTCACGGAGCAACTGCTCGCGCTGGCACGCGCCGAACCCGACGGCGCGACGATGCGCGAACCCGTCGACCTGCAGGCACTGCTCGCCGAATGCGTGGCTGCGCTTGCGCCGCTCGCGCAGCGGCGCGACATCGATCTCGGCTTCGAGGAGACGCACGCGGCGAGCGTCGTCGCGGACGTCGGCGCGCTGCGCGTGATGTTCGGCAACCTGCTCGACAACGCGGTGAAGTACACGCCGGACGGCGGCCGCATCGACGTGTCGCTCACCCGCGACGCGGCCGGCCGCGCGTGCGTGCAGATCGGCGACAGCGGGCCCGGCATCCCGGCCGACGAGCGCGAGCGCGTGTTCGACCGTTTCTACCGCGACAGCTCCGCGCGGGCGCGCACCGATGTGTCGGGCAGCGGGCTCGGGCTCGCGATCGTCAAGCGCGTGGCGGCGCAGCAGGGGGCGACGGTGTCGCTCGGCGACGCGGCCGCGGGCGGCCTGCTCGTCAGCGTCGTGTTCCGCGACGCCGAGATGCCGGCCGAGGCGCCGCAGCCTTCCGAATCCGTGTGACGCGTGCCGCGTGCCGCCGGGCGGGCGCCGGCGGCCGCTTAAGCCCCGCTTAAGGCTGATTAAGCCTCCTTTAAGTCAGGGTCGTTACGCTGCGTCCTAACAAAGAGGAGGTCCTACGATGAATACCCGATTCCTTGCGCGCGGCGCCGTCGCGGTCGCCGTGGCGGCCGCCCTGTCCGCCGGTTATGTCGCCGGCACCCGCCGCGCCGATCCGCAGATCATCACGCCCGCGCAGGCTGCCGCGCTGATGCCGGCCGAAGCGGCCGCCAAGACCGGCATTCCCGATTTCTCCGGGCTCGTCGAGACTTACGGCCCGGCGGTGGTGAACATCAGCGCGAAGCACGTCGTGAAGCAGGTGTCGCGGCGCGTGCCGCAGCCGCAGCTGCCGATCGATCCGAGCGATCCGTTCTACCAGTTCTTCAAGCACTTCTACGGCCAGGTGCCGGGCATGGGCGGCGACGCGCAACCGGACGACCAGCCGAGCGCGAGCCTCGGTTCCGGGTTCGTCATCAGCTCCGACGGGTACATCCTCACCAATGCGCACGTGATCGACGGCGCGAACGTCGTCACGGTCAAGCTGACCGACAAGCGCGAATACAAGGCGAAGGTCGTCGGCTCGGACAAGCAGTCGGACGTCGCGGTGCTGAAGATCGATGCGAGCGGCCTGCCGACCGTGAAGATCGGCGACCCGGCGCAGAGCAAGGTCGGCCAGTGGGTCGTCGCGATCGGCTCGCCGTACGGCTTCGACAACACGGTCACGTCGGGCATCATCAGCGCGAAGTCGCGCGCGCTGCCGGACGAGAACTACACGCCGTTCATCCAGACCGACGTGCCGGTGAACCCCGGCAACTCGGGCGGCCCGCTGTTCAACCTGCAGGGCGAGGTGATCGGCATCAACTCGATGATCTATTCGCAGACGGGCGGCTTCCAGGGCCTGTCGTTCGCGATCCCGATCAACGAGGCGATCAAGGTGAAGGACGAACTCGTGAAGACGGGCCACGTGAGCCGCGGCCGCCTCGGCGTCGCCGTGCAGGGGCTGAATCAGACGCTCGCGAGCTCGTTCGGACTGCAGAAGCCGGACGGCGCGCTCGTCAGCTCGGTCGATCCGAACGGCCCGGCCGCGAAGGCCGGTCTGCAGCCGGGTGACGTGATCCTGTCGGTCAACGGCTCGCCGGTTGCCGATTCGACGTCGCTGCCCGCGCAGATCGCGAACCTGAAGCCGGGTTCGAAGGCGGACCTGCAGATCTGGCGCGACAAGTCGAAGAAGTCGATCAGCGTGACGCTCGGCGCGATGGCCGATGCGAAGCTCGCGTCGAACGACGGCGGGCCCGTCGAGCAGGGGCGTCTGGGCGTCGCGGTGCGTCCGCTGTCGCCGCAGGAGCGCAGCGCCGACAACCTGTCGCACGGCCTGATCGTGCAGCAGGCCGGCGGGCCGGCCGCCAACGCGGGTATCCAGCCCGGCGACGTGATCCTCGCGGTCAACGGCCGCCCGGTCACGAGCCCCGAGCAGTTGCGCGACGCGGTCAAGGGCGCGGGCAACAGTCTTGCTCTGCTGATCCAGCGCGATAATGCCCAGATCTTCGTGCCGGTCGACCTGAGCTGACCGGCCACGGCCGACGGCCGGCCAGGCCGGCCGCGGCGGGCGCCGCCGCCGCTCGAATGCGTGACGCCGCGCCCTGTATGTGTTCCGACCCCAAGGAGAGAGCCATGCAATATCTACGCAACGTGTCCCGATTTGCCGTCGCCGCGGCGCTGGCCGCCGGCCTCGCGGCCGGAGCGTCCGGCGCGTACGCGCAGTCGGACGGTTTGCCCGCCGCGGGCCAGCAGGGCGACGTCACCTTCGTGTCCGGCGGCGTCGGGCAGGACGAGTCGACGGCGTTCCAGCGCAACGAGCCGAAATGGCCGCTGGCGCTGCGCTTCACCGGCAAGGGCGGCGAGTTCCTGGCCGACGTTCATGTGCGGATCGTCGACGGCAAGGGCAACGAGGTGCTGAAGACCGACGCGCGCGGGCCGTACATGCTCGTGAAGGTGCCGCCGGGCCGCTATACGGTGCATGCGTCGTACCAGGGCAACGAGGAATCCCGTGCCGTCACGGTCGGCGCGAAGGGCGGCGCGAAGACGGCGTTCCAGTGGAGCGCGCAGTAGCCTGCCGCGCGCGGCGCCGGCCCGGGTCGCGCATTCGGCTGCGGTTTCGCCCATAATGAAAGCCACGGCACCCGTGCCGTGGCTTTTTTCGTTTCCTGAGCCCGGCCTGCCGGGTCGTCCCAAGGAGAAACGATGTCCGACGCAGCCGACCCTCGTCTCGAAATCGTGCCGAACCGTCATCGCGTGCGCGTGATCCATCGCGGCATCACGTACGCCGATTCGCACGGCGCGCTGACCGTGCGCGAAACGGGCCTGCCGGACATCCACTACCTGCCGCGCCGCGACGTCAACATGCGCCGGCTCGTGAAATCCGGGGTCACGTCGGTCTGCCCGTTCAGGGGCGAGGCCGTGCATTTCGACTTGCAGACGGAAGACGGCGTGATCGAGAACGCCGCATGGAGTTACGAGGAACCGAAGGAGGCTGCGTCGGCGCTCGCGCTCTACGTCGCCTTCGACGCCGCACGGATCGACAGCCTCGTCGAGACATCCTGATGCGGCGCGTGTTCACCGGGGAGGCGTCATGGAACTGAACGACACATTGCGCATACCGCTCGCGCCGCCCGTCGTGCGGGAGGCATTCGAGGATCTCGCGCTGCTGCGCGCGAGCTTCGATCATTGCGAATCGTTCGTGAAGCTTGCTGACGGCGAATTCGCGCTGACGATCACGGTGCCGCTCGGCCCGCTGCGCGCCCGCTACGACGTGCGTGCGCACGCGGCCGCCGAGCAGGGCGATGCGGAAGGCCAGCCGCGCCGCGTGCTCAATTTCAAGGCACGGGCCGACGGGCTCGGCGCGCTGCGCGGCCAGGTCGAACTCGTGCTGACGCCGGATGACGACGCGAACGCAACGCGTATCGAGTACGTGGTCTGGGCGACGGCGAGCGGCCCGCTCACCGAGCTGCCGGGGCGGCAGATCGAAAATACGCTGCGCGAATGGACCGACGATTTCTTCCGTGAATTCTGCGCGGTCGTACAGGCGAAGCACGGCCTCGCACCGAATCGCGCGCGCTCGGCCGTGCCGCGGCGCCAGCACGTGTTCCTGCGGCCGGCGTCGCTGGTGGCCGCGACGAAGCGGGCGCTGCCGCCGCACCTCGGCGGCGCGCTGACCGGGCGTGCCGCCAGCGCACTCCCGCATCGCGGCTCCGGCACGGTGCCCGTGTGGGCGTGGGCCGTGATGATCGTCTTCGTCGCGCTGCTGCTCTACGCGGCGCGCTGGATCAACGGCGGCTGAGCGGCCGGCCGTTTCCGCTGCGAGGCTCGCCCGCCGCGCGCCTACCGCGCGGCATCGGCGCCGGCTCCGGCGCCGCGAAATTCCCTTCGATACGCCGACGGCGACGTGCCGAGCGCGCCCGCGAAATGCTGGCGCAGCGACACGCTCGACCCGTAGCCGGCCGCCTGCGCGATCGCATCGATCGACTGCCCGGTGGTTTCCAGCAGATGCTGCGCACGCGCCAGCCGCTCGGCCTGCAGCCACGCGGTGACGGTCGTGCCGGTCGCCTGGCGGAAGTGGCGCGTGAACGTGCGCCGGCTCATCAGCACGCGTTCGGCAAGCGAATCGACGCTGTGCGCGGCGTCGAGATGCGCGCGCACCCAGTCGAGCAGGCCCGCGAGCCGTGCATCGCGCGGGTGCGCGGCGACCGGCTGCGGCACGTATTGCGCCTGCCCGCCCTGACGGTGCGGCGGGATCACGAGGCGGCGCGCGATCTGGTTCGCGGCGTCCGAGCCGAAGCGCCGCCGCACGACGTGCAGGCAGCAGTCGAGCCCCGCGGCCGTGCCGGCCGACGTCATCAGGTTGCCGTCGTCCACGTACAGCACGTCCGGATCGAGCTTCACGCGCGGGAAGCGTTGTGCGAAGTCGTCGGCCCATGCCCAGTGCGTGGTGGCCGGGCGGCCGTCGAGCAAGCCGGCCGCGGCGAGCACGTACGCGCCGAGGCACAGCCCGACGAGCTGCGCGCCGCGCGCGGCGACCGCGCGGACGGCGTCGAGCAGCACGTCGGGCGGCGCTTCGTCCGGGTCGCGCCACGCCGGCACGATGACGATGTCCGCGTCGTCGAGCCCGTCGAGGCCGTAGGGCGCGGTGATCGTGAAACCGCCCGTCGTCGACAGCGGGCCGCGCTCCGCCGAGCAGACGCGAAACTCGAACGCGGGCGACGCGGCTGCATCGCGCTCCTTGCCGAACACGACGGACGGCACCGACAGGTGGAACGGGCTGATGCCGTCGTACGCGATCACGGCAACGACGGTCGGGGCAGGCCGGGTGGACGAGGCGGCGGTCATGGCGGGCTCCGGATGGGTGATGGCCCGATTCTATCGAAGAATGGCTATCGGGCCACTGTCCACGTGAGCGACGCGCCCCGACAATGCATTGCATCGCGCCGCTGACCACCCCGTTCCGGGGCGGGGCCGCGCCCCTGGACCAGGAGCCCGCCATGTCGAACGCCGTCCCGCATTCCGTTTCCCATTCTGCTTCCCGCCGCGCACTGATCGTGATCGACGTCCAGAACGAGTACGTGACGGGCAACCTGCCGATCGAATATCCGCCGCTCGACGTGTCGCTCGCGAACATCGGCCGCGCGATCGATGCCGCGCATGCGGCCGGCGTGCCCGTGATCGTCGTCCAGCACGTCGCGCCGGCCGGCGCGCCGATCTTCGCGCCCGGCACCGACGGCGTCGCGCTGCACGCGGTCGTCGCCGGCCGGCCATACTCGCACCTGATCGAGAAGACGCACGCAAGCTCGTTTGCCGGGACCGACCTTGCAGCGTGGCTCGATGCGCACGGGGTCGACACGCTCGCGGTGGCCGGCTACATGACGCACAACTGCAATGCATCGACGGTCTATCACGCGGCGCATGCGGGGCTGAATGTCGAATACCTGAACGACGCGACGGGCGCGCTGCCTTACGAGAACGAAGCAGGCGCGGCGAGCGCCGAAGAGATTCACCGCGCGTACGCGGTGGTGTTCCAGTCGAATTTCGCGGCCGTGATGTCCACCGATGCGTGGATCGCGGGGCTGGCAGGTGCGCCGATGCCGAAGCGCGATTCGGTCGCCGCGTCGAACCGGCGGGCCCGCGCGCAGCGCGCGAAGGCCGCCTGAACCGGGCGGGGAGAAGGGACGGCGGGTTGGGCATCGGCGCGATGGCCGGCCCGCCCGATGAAACGAAGACCCGAATCGCTGGCGAACGCGCGTCGCGCGATCATTCGCCGTCCTTCAGCATCGCCGGGCTGTAGCGCAGCATGTCGAAACAGCCGTCGACGAGCTTTTCCGCATGCTGCTCGGCGTCGATCTCGTCGGGCAGCATCAGCATGTCGCGCACGAAACCGCTGACGAGCGTGTGCAGCATCAGCGTCGCGCGCCACGTATCGAGCCGCTCGGGCAGCAGCTTGAGTTGCACGGCCACCGCGAGATCGGCGTCGATCGCGTGCAGGGCCTCGCTCATCCCCGCGCGGTTGCGCTGCAGCAGCGGCTCCAGGTCCGCGACGTATTCGCACTTCATGAACAGGATGCTGAACACGCGGCGCAACTGCGCGTCGCGCTGCACGCCGAGCAGGCACCAGATCAGGATCTGGCGGATCTTGTCGAGCGGATTGCCGCCCGGCGCGTCGAGCGGCATCCGCTTCAACTCGTCGATCGGCAGAAACACGCGGTCGAACATCGCGTCGAACAGTTCGCTCTTGTTCGCGAAATGCCAGTAGATTGCGCCGCGCGTCACGCCGGCATGTTGCGCGATGTCGGCGAGCGACGTGTGTGACACGCCTTTCTCGAAGAACACGTGCTCGGCGGCGTCGAGAATGCGATTGCGCGTCTCGAGCGCCTCCTCCTTGGTACGTCTGACCATGTGCAGGCCTGATTGGATCGATCGTAGGTGAATATAGGGTCTGCAACCCTCTGCGCGGTCATATAGACTGGCTAGGATCGCGGCTGGTAACAATCCGTAAGACTGGACAGCCGGTCGCGCACAAGCGGGCTTTTTACATACATTCATGAATGTATATACAATACCACCCTACGATCGAATGACCCAAGTGGCAATCAGTTAATATCCCACTCTGCTGATTCCCGCCAAAGTACCAGTCCGCAGTTGCGGGGCATCCTGTCGGCACGGAGGTTTCGTGCCGCTTGCTGTATCTAGCAGTCCAGTAATTCAGGTGTTCGATCTGCGCCGTGAGGCGCATCCGTGTTGCGCTCGCTCCGGTCGGGTGTGGCACTTATTCCATTGGTTATACACAGAGGTCGCTCCATGCGCGTCGAACGGGTTCCATACCGCTTAATCACTGTCGCGACGGCCGCCGTTTTCCTGGCCGCGTGCGGGAAAAAAGAATCGGCACCGCCGCCGCAAACGCCGGAAGTCGGCGTCGTCACCGTCCAGCCGCAAGCCGTACCGGTCTTCACCGACCTGCCGGGCCGCACCAGCGCGTTCCTCGTCGCGCAGGTCCGCGCGCGGGTCGACGGCATCGTGCTGCGTCGTGAATTCACCGAAGGCACCGACGTCAAGGCCGGTCAGCGCCTCTACAAGATCGACCCGGCGCCTTACATCGCCGCGCTGAACAGTGCAAAGGCAACGCTCGCGAAGGCGCAGGCGAACCTCGTCACGCAGAACGCGCTGGTCGCACGCTACAAGGTGCTGGTGGCCGCGAACGCGGTCAGCAAGCAGGACTACGACAACGCGGTGGCCACGCAAGGCCAGGCCGCGGCGGACGTCGCGGCCGGCAAGGCGGCGGTCGACACCGCGCAGATCAACCTCGGCTATACGGATGTCGTTTCGCCGATCACCGGCCGCGTCG
>NZ_ASSI01000319.1:0-10859 GCF_000466765.1 Burkholderia sp. AU4i
CCGTGCCGCCCGCGAGCGCCGCGGCCGCCGCGAGCCCCTGCGCGGCGCGCAGCAGGTCGACCGCAAGCATCGACGGCGCGAACGCGAGCGCGACCGACATCAGCGTGAAGCCGCCGACGCCGATCGCGAACACGCGCTTGCGGCCGAACTGGTCGGCCAGCGCGCCCGCCGCCATCAGGCAGCTGCCGAACGCGAGCATGAACGCGTTGGTGATCCAGTTCATCGCGACCGTGCCGCCGTGCAGGTCGCGGCCGATCGCGGGCGTCGCGACCGCGCCGCCCGAAAACGACAACGGCAGCGCGACGGCGGCCATGCAGACGGCGGCCAGCACCCACGCGCGCCGGCGTGCCGACTGCGTCGATGCGGCTGAAAAAGGCTGATCCATCATCGCTCCTCAAAAGGCCGGCGCGGATGCGCCGTCAGAGCGACAGACGATAAATCCGATTCAATCGAAGAAAAACCACGCGAAGTTCCGCATATACCGGACTAGAATTCCGCAATTCACTTCACAGCGCATGTCGCCGTGCGCGCTTCGATTCGATGGAAAACCTGTCCGGCATCGTCGCGTTCGTCCGCACCGCCGAAGCGCTGAGCTTCGTCGCGGCCGGCCGCGCGCTCGGCATCTCGGCGTCGGCGGTCGGCAAGACGATCGCGAAACTCGAACAGTCGCTGGGCGTGCGCCTGTTCAACCGCACGACCCGCCGCGTCACCCTCACCGAAGAGGGGCGCCACTTCTACGAACGTTGCCAGCGGATCCTCGAGGATTTCCGCGACGCGGAAGCGACCGTGACCGCGTCGGCGCAGCGCCCGCGCGGCAGGCTGCGCGTGAGCCTGCCGGTGATCGGCTACCGGTTCCTGCTGCCGGTGCTGCCCGAGTTCCGGCAGCGCTACCCGGACGTCGAGCTCGATCTCGATTTCAACGACCGGATGGTGGATGTCGTCGAAGGCGGCTTCGATGCGGCGATCCGCAGCGGCCCGCTGTCCGATTCGAGCCTGATGTCACGGCGGCTCGGCCCGTTTGCGTTCGTGCTGTGCGCGACGCCCGCGTATCTCGCGCGGGCCGGCACGCCGCGCACGCCGCGCGATCTCGAAGCGCACGAATGCGTGCGCTACTGCTTCCCGACCACCGGCAAGCTGCAGGACTGGGCACTCGCGGCCGCCGACGGCACGCCGGCGAAGCTGCGCACCGCACTGACCTGCAACAACATGGAAGCCCTGCGCGGCACCGTGCTCGCGGGGCTCGGCATCGGCTACATGCCCGACTTCCTCGCGCGCGACGCGCTCGAACACGGCACGCTCGTCACCGTGCTCGACGACTACCGGATCGCGCCGGGGCAGTTCTCGATCGTGTGGCCGTCGAGCCGGCAGTTGTCGCCGAAACTGCGCGTGTTCGTCGATTTTCTGTGCGAGCGGCTGTTCAGGTAGCCGGGTAGCGGGCGCCTCGACAGCCACCCCTCGTGCCGCTCATGCCGCTCGAACGGCACGCACCCCGCGATGCGGGAGCGGCCCGCGTGCGACCGTTTTCAGTCCGCCCCGATCCGCTCCGCTTCCGCCTGCGGCAACAGCGCATCGCTGTCGTCCTTCAGCCCGACGCCCGTCAGCTGGAGCCTGCGCGCATGCGTCATCAGGTAATGCAGCTTGTGCGCGGCCGCCGCGTACGGCAGCCCTTCGGGCCGCACGTTCGAGATGCAGTTGCGCAGCGCGTCGTGGCAGCCGACCTTCGGCGCCCACGTCAGGTACACGCCGAGGCTGTCCGGCGAGCTGAGCCCCGGCCGTTCGCCGATCAGCATCGCCACGACCTTCGCGCGCAGCAGCTCGCCGATCTCGTCGCCGAGGGCGACGCGCGCCTGCGTCGCGACCACCACCGGGCCGATCCGCCAGCCGTCCGCGTCGAGGCGCGGCCGAACCGCCTGCAGCAGCGGCAGCGCCTGCTTCGCGGCCGCGAACGCCGAGAGCCCGTCGCCGACCACGAACACGACATCGGGCGCATCGTCGAGCGCCGCGCCGTAACCGGCGAGCAGCCCGCGGCTGTCGTCCGACAGCTTGCGGCCGAGATCGGGCCGGCGCAGATAGTGGTCGCGGTCCGGCGCGGCGCTCTGCACGCCGAGCGTCGGCAGCAGGCCGGCCGCCTCGATCTCGCGCCGCAGCGCGTCCGAGTCGAGCGGCTGGTGCACCGCGTCGCGCGCCTGCGCGTGCGACAGGTTGAAGGCCAGCAGCGGCGCGGTCGGCAGGCTGTTGCCCGCGCGGCCGAGCGCGATCCGCGCGTTCGTGAACGACTTCAGCTGGCCCCACGGATTCTTTTCGACGGCGTCGCTCATGCCGAAATCCCCATCCAGTCGTTCGCGCCCGCGAGCAGCGGCACGCGTGAGCTCGCGGCGCGCAATGCACCGTGCGCGTCGGCGATCTCCATCGTCTCCAGCCACTCCTCGAATTCCGGCGCGCGGCGCAGGCCGAGCACCTCGCGCACGTAGAGCTGGTCGTGGAACGACGTGCTCTGGTAGTTCAGCATCACGTCGTCCGCGCCCGGAATCCCCATGATGAAGTTGATGCCGGCCGCGCCCAGCAGCGTCAGCAGCGTGTCCATGTCGTCCTGGTCGGCTTCCGCGTGGTTCGTGTAGCAGATGTCGCAGCCCATCGGCACGCCGAGCAGCTTCCCGCAGAAGTGATCCTCGAGCCCCGCGCGGATGATCTGCTTGCCGTCGTACAGGTATTCGGGCCCGATGAAGCCGACCACCGTGTTCACGAGGAACGGCTCGAACTTGCGCGCCACCGCATACGCGCGCACTTCGCAGGTCTGCTGGTCGACGCCGAAATGCGCGTTGGCCGACAACGCGCTGCCCTGGCCGGTCTCGAAGTACATGAGATTGTTGCCGACGGTGCCGCGCTTGAGCGACAGCGCGGCCTCGCGCGCCTCGCCGAGCAGCGCGAGCGAGATGCCGAAGCTCGCGTTCGCCTTCTCGGTGCCCGCGATCGACTGGAACACCAGATCGACCGGCGCGCCCTTCTCGACCGCCGCGATCGTGTTGGTCACGTGCGTGAGCACGCACGACTGCGTCGGCACGCCGTAGCGTTCGCGGAACCCGTCGATCATCGCGAGCAGCTTCACGATCGCCGCGAGGCTGTCGGTGGCCGGGTTGATGCCGATCATCGCGTCGCCGCAGCCGTACATCAACCCGTCGAGCATCGACGCGGCGATCCCCTTCACGTCGTCGGTCGGGTGGTTCGGCTGCAGCCGCACCGACATCCGGCCCGGCAGCCCGACCGTGTTGCGAAAGCGCGTGACGACGCGACGCTTTCTCGCCGCGGCGATCAGGTCCTGGTTGCGCATCAGCTTCGACACGGCGGCGACCATCTCGGGCGTGAGGCCCGGCGCGATCCGTTCGAGCGCCGCGCCGTCGGCGGCGGGCGACAGCAGCCAGTTGCGGAAATCGCCGACGGTGAGATGCGAGATTTCCGCGAACGCCGCCGCATCGTGATCGTCGACGATCAGGCGCGTGACCTCGTCGTCTTCATACGGGATCACCGCCTCGTTCAGGAACGCCTTCAGCGGCACGCCCGCGAGCGCGATCTTCGCGGCCACGCGCTCCTCCTCGCTCGCCGCCGCGACACCGGCGAGCTGGTCGCCGGAACGCAGCGGGCTCGCCTTCGCGAGCAGCGTCTTCAGGTCCGCGAAACGGTACGTGCGCGGGCCGATCGTCTCCGTATAGGACATCGTGCGAGTCTCCTTGCCTTGCCAAAAGCCGACGGCGCGCCCGTTCGACGGGGCGCGCCGGATGCCGTCAGGAACGGCCGTTCACCTTCACCTGCTCACTCCTCCACCAGCGCGTCGCCCGGCGCGCTCTCGCGCTGCGAACGCGTCGCGAGGAAGTACGCGTAGCCGACCGCGAGGAAGCCGACGAACACCAGCGCGACCAGCCCGTTGAAATACACCATCGTAGCGAGGCAGACGAGCGCCGCGAGGATCGCGAAGGCCGGGAAGATCGGGTACAGCGGCGCGCGGAACGGCCGCGCCATGTTCGGCTGCGTGCGGCGCAGCTTGAACAGCGACGCCATGCTCACGATATACATCACGATCGCGCCGAATACCGACATCGTCACGATATTCGCGGTCAGCGTCTGCCCGCCGAACTGGATCAGCTCGTCGCTGTAGATCGCCGCGATGCCGACCACGCCACCCGCGAGAATCGCGCGGTGCGGGGTCTTGAAGCGCGGATGCACCTTGCCGAGCCACTCCGGCAGGTAACCTTCGCGGGCCAGCGCGAAGATCTGGCGCGAATAACCGAGGATGATCCCGTGGAACGACGCGACGAGGCCGAACAGCCCGAGCCACACGAGCATGTGCATCCAGCCGCTGTTCGCGCCGACGATGTACTTCATCGCCTGCGGCAGCGGGTCGTTGATGTTCGCGAGCTTGGTCCAGTCGCCCGCGCCGCCGGCGAACACCATCACGCCGATCGCGAGTGCAACGAGGGTCAGGATCCCCGCGACGTACGCGATCGGGATCGAGCGCTTCGGGTTCTTCGCCTCTTCGGCGGCCATCGCGACGCCTTCGATCGCGAGGAAGAACCAGATCGCGAACGGGATCGCCGCGAACATCCCGTGGAACGCGCCCAGGCTGAAATGATCGGCGCCCGACCAGCCGCCCTTCATGAAGTTGCTCCACGCGAAGCCCGGCGACACGACGCCCATGAACACCAGCAGCTCGAAGATCGCGAGCAGCGTGACGACGAGCTCGAAGGTCGCCGCGATCTGCACGCCGACGATGTTCAGCGCCATGAACACGAGATACGCGCCCATCGCCGCATGCTTGGGCTCGAGGCCCGGAAACTGCACGTGCAGGTACGCGCCGATCGCGAGCGCGATCGCGGGCGGCGCGAACACGAATTCGACAAGCGTCGCCGCGCCGGCGAGATAACCGCCGGTCGGGCCGAACGCGCGGCGCGCATACGCGAACGGGCCGCCCGCGTGCGGGATCGACGTCGTCAGCTCGGTGAAACTGAAAATGAAGGTCGTGTACATCGCCGCGACGAACAGCGCGGTGACGACGAAACCCAGCGTGCCGGCGCTCGCCCAGCCGTAACTCCAGCCGAAGTATTCGCCGGAGATCACGAGGCCGACCGCGATGCCCCACAGTTGCCAGGTCCCGAGCGTCTGCTGCAGCGCGGGCTGGCCGGACGACTTGGCGCCGGCTGCGGGCCGGCCATTCGACTCTGCTTTCATCGGACTCTCTCCTCAAATGCGCCGGGCCTGGCGGCCTGCGCGACTGAGAATCGATGCTAGAGAGTCATTAAACGACGTGTTATCGAAATTCGGCAAAGATCGCGGCTGACATTTCGCTGACGGAAACGCCTGTTCCGGGCTTGTGTGGCCTCCCGCTGCGCGAAAGGCACCGACCGGGCCCGTCCCGCTGCGACCGCCGCCGCCGGCCGCACGAAGCGGCCGGACGGGCGATCGACGCGAAAGACTTATTGCCCACCGCCGCGCTGGTTGAACCAGCGGTCGAGCAGCTTGCCGGCCGCTTCGCGGCCGCCGAGGCCGAACGACAGCGCCACCGCCACCGCGATCGCACCCAGCACGAGGCCGAACGCGAGCTGCACGATCTCGTTCGCGATGCCCATCGCGCGCAGCCCCATCGCGAACACGAGGCCGAGGATCGCGAATTGCGCGATGCGCGCGAACAGCACGCTGTGCTCGCGGTCGGCCTGCTCGATCACGCGGCGCGCGAGGCCCGCGAGCCACACGCCGATCACGAGGATCACGCCGCCCATCAGCACGTGGCCGCCGAATTCGATGAACAGCGTGACGACGTCGCGCACCTGCGAGAAGCCGAGCCGGTTCGCCGCTTCGACCGACGCGAACAGCATCGCGAAGAACACGATCAGCCGCGCCACCAGCACCGACGGCTGCAGGATCCCCGAGAACACGCGTTCGACGCCGAGCACGGCCGGGAGCCCGTCGGCGCCCGCGGCTTCCAGCAGCTTCTGCGCGAGCGACGCGACGAAGCGCGCGAAGTAGAACGTCACCAGCACGATCACGATCGCCGCGACGATGTCCGGCACCGCGCCGAGGAACTGGTTCAGCATGTTGGTGGCCGGCACCGAGATCGCGTCGATCTTCAGCGCGTCGAGCGCGGAGATCAGCGTCGGCACGAACACGAACACGTAGACGACCGTGCCGATCAGGCTCGACACGCGCACGGGCGTCGGGCTGTCGAGACGCTGCGTGAGGCGGTCGGCACCGGCGGCGACGAGCAGGTTCGTCACGAGGCCGCGCAGCACGCGCGCGACGATCCAGCCGACGATGCCGATCACCGCGGCCGCGAACAGGTTCGGCACGATCGCGAGCAGCTTGTCGACCATCCCCTGCACGGGCGTCAGCAGCCCCGACAGCGCGAACGACGCGAGGATCGCCGGCAGGAACATCAGGATCACGAGCCAGAACAGCACGTCGCCGAGATAACCGCTCATCGGCTGCAAGCCGGCGCCTTCGGACAATTTGTCGTCGATCTTGCTCGCCTTCAGCGCGCGGTTCGCGAGGCTGCGCAGCAACGACGCGATGAGCCACGCGATCAGCGTCAGCGCCGCGCCGCCGATCAGGTTCGGCAGGTAGTTGACGATGTGGGTGACGAGCAGCGAGAACGGGTTGGAGACCGCATACAGGTTGAGCACGTTGAAGATGCCCACCGCGGTGACCAGCAGCACGAGCCAGAACAGGCCGCCGGCGATGATGCGCTCGACGCATGCGCCCTGGCCGGTGCTTTCGCTGATCCGCTGATCGACCTTCAGCGCGCCGAGCAGACGCATCGCGCCGGCCCGCACCACGACGGCGATCAGCCAGCCGATCACCAGGATGCCGATCGCGCCGGCAATCTTCGGCAGATACCCCCCTAGCGTGGTCTGCAGCGACGTGATGAAGCTGGAAGCATCCATTTCTTCTTCTCCCGAAAACGTGGTGTTGCGATTGGACATCGACGAACTACCTGCGTACTTCGAAAAGCGTGCTGCCCCGACGGAGCAACTTACCCGAGAAAAATGACGCGATCACCCGATTTCACCGTCTTTAACTTTAGTCATAGATCGCAGAGGGGCAAGACCCCATTTCGTCAAAATGAAAAAGGGCCTGACGGGTCGGCGCGCCTGCGTATTTCCGCAAGATTTATCAATTCGCACCGTGCTACCGTGGCGTCGGTTCCTGCCCGGATACGCCGATGACCGTCGAAACGAAACCCGACCAGCCTGCCTGGGCCCGCTACGCGGCAAGCGTGGCGCGCGTCCACGAATACATCCGCGCGCACCTCGACGGCCCGCTCGACCTGAACCGGCTCGCCGAAGTCGCGTGCCTGTCGCCGTATCACTGGCAGCGCGTCTATCGCGCGCTGTACGGCGAATCGATCGTGCTGACGGTGCGGCGGATGCGGATCGTGCGCGCATCCGAGGATCTCGTGTGCACGGCGCGGCCGATCGACGAGATCGCGCGGCGCGCGGGCTACGGTTCGACGCACGCGTTCGCGCGGGCGTTTCGCGACGCATACGGTGTGCCGCCCGCGCAGCACCGGCGCACGGGCAGCCACCGGCCCATCTATCCACTACAGAGAGGAGAGGAAGACATGTTCAAGCATGAAGTCGAAATCCGGCGGCTGCCGGAACTGCGTGGCTACGCGGTGGCGCACACGGGCGCGTACCTGAAGGTCGGCGACGCGTTCGGGCGGATCGGCGCCTGGGTCGGGCAGCACGGGCTGATCGGCCCGGGCGCGAAGATGATCGGCATTTTCTACGACGATCCGGACACGACGCCCGAAGCGCAGCTGCGCGCGAAGGCGTGTTTCATGCCGGCCGACGGCGCGCCGGACGTCGAGCCCGTGCCGCCGGTCGAACGCGCGACGGTCGCGGGCGGCGAATACGCGGTGCTGCTGCACACGGGGCCGTACGCGGACCTGAAGACGGCCTACCAGTGGCTCTACGGCGACTGGCTGCGTCATTCGGGCCGCGAAGCCGCCGACGCGCCGCCGTTCGAGCTGTACCTCAACACGCCGATGGATGCGGCGCCGGCCGACCTGCGTACCGAGATCTACCTGCCGCTGCGCTGATCGAAGGGTGCGTCGTGGAGCCGTGTATCTGGACGGACCGCGACGATATTGCCGGCGCGAGCAGGCCCGGGACGATATCGGGCAGGCCGGTGCGCCGGCCGTCGAACGAAGCGCGCCGGCCGGTGCTTTTGCGCAGCCGGCACGAACGCGCGGACAGCTTCAAGCCGCCTGCGTCCCGCAGCCGGGACAGAACCGCGCGTCGGCCGCCAGCGCCGCATGGCAGCGGCTGCAGGCCTTGCCGCGTTGCGCCGCGCCACACTGCGCGCAGAAGCGCGCATCGGCCCCATTGAGCGCGCCGCAGCCGGCGCACGCGAGCTGGCTCAGCGGCACGTTGCCGCCCTGGCCGCCTCGCCCGCCACTGGTGTCGGCCAGCGCCTGCCAGCCCCAGCCGTGGCGATCGCGGCCGCGCGCATCGTGGCCGCCGTATGCGTCCCGGCGCTGCCCGCCGTGATGCTCGCCTCCGCCGCCGTGGCCGCCATTGCCGTGGCCACCGCCGTGGCCGCCCAGGATTCGCTTCAGAAAGCTCATCGCCCGCTCCTCAACGCTTGGCCTGCGTACCGCCGAACGCCCCGGAGGACGACAGCAGCCGCAAGCCGTTGGCCACGACGATCAGGCTGGCGCCCGCGTCGGCAAAGACCGCCATCCACATCGTGCCGAGCCCCGCGACCGTGAGGCCGAGGAACACGACCTTCACGCCGAGCGCGAAGCCGATGTTCTGCACCAGGACGCGATGCGTCGCGCGCGACAGCCGCACGAACGCGGGAATCTTGCGCAGGTCGTCGTCCATCAGCGCGACGTCGGCCGTCTCGATCGCCGTATCGGTGCCCATCGCCCCCATCGCGAAGCCGATGTCGGCACGTGCGAGCGCCGGTGCGTCGTTGATCCCGTCGCCGACCATCCCGACCGCGCCCGCGCCGCCGGCCGACAGCTCCTCGACCGCCGCGAGCTTGTCTTCCGGCAACTGGTTGCCGCGCGCGTCGTCGATGCCGGCCTGCTTCGCGATCGCCTGCGCGGTATGCGGGTTGTCGCCCGTCAGCATCGCGGTGCGGATGCCGAGCGCGTGCAGATCGGCGATCGCTTCACGGCTCGTGTCCTTGATCGTGTCGGCCACCGCGAAGATGCCGAGCACGCGCGCTTCGTCGACCAGCACCACGACGCTCTTGCCCTGCCGCTCGAGCGCATCGAGCTTCGCTTCGAGCGCCGTCGAGCAGCGTTCGAGCTCCTCGACGAGCCGGTGGTTGCCGAGCCAGTAGCGCGTGCCGTCGATCGTGCCGCGCACCCCGCGCCCGACGATCGCTTCGAAGTCCTGCACATCGGTGAAGGCCGTCGTGCCGGCGTCACGGGCCGCGGCGGCGATCGCCTGCGACACCGGGTGATCGGAGCGGGCCGCGAGGCTCGCACCGAGGTGCCGCACCCGCACCGCATCGGCATCGGTCGCATGCAGGTCGAAGTCGGTCTGCACCGGCTTGCCGTGCGTGATCGTGCCGGTCTTGTCGAGCGCGAGCCAGGCGAGCTTGCGCCCTTCTTCCAGATAGACGCCGCCCTTCACGAGAATCCCGCGTCGCGCCGCGGCCGCGAGCCCCGACACGATCGTCACCGGCGTCGAGATCACCAGCGCACACGGGCACGCGATCACGAGCAGCACCAGCGCACGGTAGATCCAGTCGTGCCACGCACCGCCCATGACGAGCGGCGGCACCACCGCCACCAGCAGCGCGACCGCGAACACGATCGGCGTGTAGACACGCGCGAACTGGTCGACGAAGCGCTGCGTCGGCGCCTTCGCGCCCTGCGCCTCCTCGACCGCGTGGATGATCCGCGCGAGCGTCGAGTTGGCCGCCACCGCCGTCACGCGGTATTCGAACGAACCCGATTCGTTGATCGTGCCCGCGTACACGGCGTCGCCGGTCGCCTTTTCGACGGGCAGGCTCTCGCCGGTGATCGGCGCCTGGTTCACCGTCGAGCGGCCGGCGACGACCTCGCCGTCCAGCCCGATCCGCTCGCCCGGCTTCACGCGCACGACCGCGCCGAGCGCCACCTGCGCGGCCTCGATCGTGCGCCACGAGCCGTCGGCGTCCTGCACGGTCGCGGTGTCCGGCGCGAGCTGCATCAGGCCCTGGATCGCATTGCGCGCGCGGTCGAGCGACTTCGCCTCGATCAGCTCGGCAATCGTGAACAGCACCATCACCATCGCGGCTTCGGGCCACTGGCCGATCGCCATCGCCCCCGTCACCGCGATGCTCATCAGCGCGTTGATGTTCAGGTTGCCGTTGCGGATCGCGATCCAGCCCTTCTTGTAGGTGGTGAGCCCGCACGCGAGTACCGCGGCGAGCGCGAGCGCGGCCGCGAGCCACACCGGCAACCCGGCCCACGTCGCGCCCTCGGATGCGATCGCGGCGACGCCGGCCAGCGCCAGCGGCCACCACGGCTTCGCGGGCGGCGGCGCGGCGGGCGCTGCCGGTGCGTCGGCCGACGCGGCTTCCGGCGTCATGCCGAGCGAGCGGATCGCGCTTTCGATCGCCGGCTGCGCGCCGGGCACGTGCTCGACGCTCAGCATCCGCTGCATCAGGTTGAATTCGAGCGCCGAGACCTGCTGCATCCCGCCGAGCTTCTTGCGGATCAGCGTTTCCTCGGTCGGGCAGTCCATCTGCATGATCCGGAACGCGGAGCGAACGTGGCCCGACGCGGTCGCCTGCGCGACCGGCAGCGGCGCGAGCGTCAGCGCGGCAGGCGCGCAGCAGTCGCCGGCCGCGTGGTCGTGGTCGTGGTCGTG
>NZ_ASSI01000320.1:0-2198 GCF_000466765.1 Burkholderia sp. AU4i
GCGCAGGCGACGCCCGACGCGCTCGCGATCTGAGCCCGGCCGCCCCGGCCCGTTTTTACAGCAGCTTATAAAAAAGTCGGCGATCGCCGGGCCGCGCACGATGCGGCGCGGACGCGCGCGGCCCGGCACGGTTCTCGCTGTACCTCGTGCATCGATGCTTGTCGCGACAAGCGTCCCGTCAACGGCATGGCGCTTGAACGTCGACAGGAGGTGCACGTGAACGTGACTTACGAATCAGCCAACCCCCCGCTCGCGGGACGAATCGCGCTCGTGACCGGCGGTGGCCGCGGTCTCGGCGAAGCGATCTGCGAAGACCTGGCGCGGCATGGCGCGCACGTGGTAGTCGCCGATCTCGACGGCGATCGCGCGGCGGCCGTCGCACAGCGGCTCGAACGCCACGGCGGACAGGCCGTCGGTCGGCCGCTCGACGTGCGCGACGAGGCGTCGGTGCTGGAGGTCGTCAGCGACGCGCGCGAAACGCTCGGCGACCTGGACGTGATCGTCAACAACGCGGCGATCGACGTGACCGCGCCGATCGACGACGTGAGCGTGGACGCGTGGCGCCAGGTGCTGATGACGAACCTGTTCGGCCCGTATCTGATGTGTCATGCGGCCGTGCCGATGATGAAGGCGCGCGGCGGCGGGCATATCGTCAATATCGCGTCGACCGCGTCGAAGCGCGCATGGCCCAATGCGTCCGCATACCACGCGACGAAGTGGGGGCTGCTCGGCCTGTCGCATGCGCTGCATGCCGAGCTGCGCGCGAGCGGGGTGCGTGTGTCGGCGATCGTCGCGGGCGGGATGCGCACGCCGTTCCTGCTCGACCGCTTTCCCGACATCGACGAGGACACGCTGCAGCCGCCGGAGAACGTCGCGGCCGCCGTGCGCTTCGTGCTCGCACAGCCGCCGGGCACCGTCGTGCCGGAAGTGATGGTGCTGCCGATGAAGGAGTCGTCATGGCCCTGAGGCACGAACGGCGGCTGCCCGGCGCGGTGCTGCTCGACAAGGACGGCACGCTGCTCGACGACGTGCCGTACAACGTCGATCCCGCGCGCATGCGCCTCGCGCCGGGCGCGGCGCGGGCGCTGCGCACACTCGGCGCGACCGGCATGCCGCTCGCGGTCGTATCGAACCAGCCGGGCGTCGCGCTCGGCCGCTTTCGCGAAAACGAGCTTGGCGCGGTCCGCCAGCGTCTCGCCGAACTGTTCGAAGCAAACGGTGCGACGCTGACGGACTTTTTTTACTGTCCGCATCACCCGCAGGGCAGCGTGGCGCGCTATGCGTGCGATTGCCTCTGCCGCAAGCCGCGGCCCGGCATGTTGCGCCGCGCGCTGACTGCGCTCGGCGCCGTTCCCGAATGGAGCTGGATGATCGGCGACATCCTCGATGACGTCGAGGCCGGCCGCACCGCGCGCTGCGGCACGATTCTCGTCGACCGAGGTCACGAGACCGAGTGGCGCGTCAGCGCGGCGCGCACGCCGCACCATGTCGTCGACCGGCTCGACCTGGCCGCCGACATCGTCGCGCGCGAGGCCGTGCGCCGGCACGGCACGTGGGTGCGGCGATGAATGCCGCGTGGAATCGCGCGCGCCGCATCCTGTGCGTGCGGCTCGACAGCCTGGGCGACGTGCTGATGACGACGCCGGCGCTGCGTGCGCTGAAGGAGGGCGGCCGCGACCGCCGGCTCACGCTGCTGACGTCGCGCACGGGTGCCGCGCTCGCGAAGCACCTGCCGATGGTCGACGACGTGTGGCGTTACGACGCGCCGTGGGTCCGGCATGCCGACGTGCGCGGCGACCCGGTCGCCGATCTCGACATGATCGACCGGCTGCTGGCGGGGCGCTTCGACGCGGCAGTGATCTTCACCGTCTACAGCCAGAACCCGCTGCCCGCGGCGATGATGTGCTGGCTCGCGGGCATCCCGCTGCGGCTCGCGCATTGCCGCGAGAATCCGTATGAACTGCTGACCGATCGCGTGCCGGAAACCGAGCCCGACACCCACGTGCGCCACGAGGTTGCGCGCCAGCTCGCGCTGGTGCGCTCCATCGGCGCGACGACATCGGACTGGCGGATGGGGTTCGAGCCGGGCGACGCGGCACGGCGCGCGGTTCACGTGCGTTTGCAGGCCGCGCTGCAGCGCATCGGCGGTGTGCGCCGGCCGGAGGCGGGCCGGGCGCGCTGGCTGGTCGTCCATCCGG
>NZ_ASSI01000321.1:0-930 GCF_000466765.1 Burkholderia sp. AU4i
GCTCTTCCGATCTGATGGTCGGCGTGCGGCTGGTCGGCGCGCAGGCCGTCGTCGAGCACTTCGCCGATGCTGCCGACCATCGCCTCGGCACCCGTCACGACCGGGCGCCGCCGCGCGCGCAGCGCGACGCTCGACACGCCCGCGACGAGCAGCCCGCCGCCGAGCGCCAGGCTCGCGATCACGGGCCACGGAATCCCGTAGCCGGGCACGTCGGTGTCGATCAGCATCAGCGCGCCGATCGTGAACGACACGATCCCGCCGAAACCGAGCACGCCGAAGGTCGGCAGGAACGCCTCGGCGACCAGGCAGCCGAGGCCGAGCAGCACGAGGCCGAGGCCCGCATAGCTGATCGGCAGCAACTGCATCGCGAACAGCCCGACCAGCAGGCAGATCGTGCCGGCTACGCCCGGCAGCACGAAGCCGGGGTTCGCGAACTCGAAGAAGAGGCCGTAGATGCCGATCGTCAGCAGGATCAGCGCGACGTTCGGATCGGCGATGATCGCGAGGAAGCGGCTGCGCCAGTCGGGTTCGACGATGACGAGCGGCGCATGCGTGGTCGCGAGCTTCACCGTGCCGGCGGTGGTCGTTGCGGTATGGCCGTCGAGCTGGCGCGCGAGGTCGGCCGGATCTTGCGCGATCAGGTCGACGACGTGCTGCGCGCGCGCCTCGCTGGCCGACAGGCTGACGGCTTCGCGCACCGCACGCTCGCCCCATTCGGCATTGCGCCCGCGCAGCTGCGCGAGGCCGCGGATGTAGGCGGACGCGTCCTGCATCGCCTTGCGGATCTCGGTCGATTGCGTGTCGGTCGGCAATGCGGCCTGCGTGGCGGCCTCGGATGCGCCGGATGCCCCTGACGCACCCGGGGTTCCGGCCGGCGGGCGTGGTGCAGCGGGGTTCGCACCCGGCGGCGCGGCGCCGCCGATGCCGAGC
>NZ_ASSI01000322.1:0-619 GCF_000466765.1 Burkholderia sp. AU4i
CGCTCGTGCGCGGCGAGGTCGACGCGGTGTTCGTGAAAGGCGTCGAAGGGCTCGAAACCGTGCACCTGATCGACGCGCAGGTGGTCATCGATCTCGGCGCGCACCCCGATCCGCTGGTGCGGATCGGCAACGGCACGCCGCGCACGCTGACCGTCGATCGCGCACTGATCGACGCGCGCCCCGATCTCGTCAGCCGCTTCCTGTCGGTCGTGGTGGGCGCGGGCGACTGGGCCGCGCGTCATCCGGCGGAGACGGTGGCCTATATCGGCCGCGAAACGCGTGCGTCCGACGAATGGGTGCGCTATGCGTACGGCGCGGACGTGCACCGCCATCTGGAGACGGGGCTCGCGCAGACGTCGATCGACGGGCTGGTCGCGTTCAAGGACTTCCTCGTCGAGTGGGGCTTTCTCGAACAGGATTTCGATGCGCGCGCATGGATCGACCCGGCGCCGTTCACGCGCATCGACCGGCAACGCCATGCATGGGTCGCGTAGCGCGCCGCGGCGCGTCATTGCAAGGAGTCGAGCATGACAGGTCTGACGATCGAATACGGCGTGCCGCCGGCGCGTCGGCATGCGGCACGCGCGGCGCCGCGCACGGGCGCGGGTGTGGCCGCTGC
>NZ_ASSI01000323.1:0-8704 GCF_000466765.1 Burkholderia sp. AU4i
AAGCTCGGCTGGCTCGAATACGTGCTGAACACGCCGTCGATCCACCGTGCGCACCATGCGCGCAATCCGCGCTACATCGACCGCAATTACGCAGGCGTCCTTGTGATCTGGGATCGCCTGTTCGGGAGTTATGTCGAGGAAACGCCCGACGATCCGCCGCGGTACGGGATCGTCGAGCGGCTCGGCTCGAACAACCCGCTCGTCGCGACGTTCCACGAGTGGATATCGATGGCCGGCGACGCATTGCGCGTCGACGGATGGCGCAACAAGCTGCGCGCGATTTTCGGCCCGCCCGAATGGGCGAGCGCTTATCATGCGCAGATTGCCGAGTCCGCGAACCCCGATCCGCGCACCGTGCCGCCGGCGGCTGCGCGTCACCAATAAACCGTTTCAGCCAACGGCCGCCGCGCAGCCCGGAACCGAGCAGGCACGCGGCAGATGAGAAACACATCAGGCCATATCTACGAGGAGATCGAACGATGCAGACACAACAACACGCAGCTTCCCGCACCCGGCAGCGCATGCTGCGCACCGCGCAGGTCGCGATCGCCGGCGCCGCGCTTGCGCTGCTCGCCGCATGCGGCGGCGGCGGTGACGACAACAACAACAGCGCGTCGAACACGCCGCCGTCGGGCGTGAAGATGCAGGTCGTGTCGTTCGGCGACAGCCTGTCCGACGTGGGTACCTACTCGCAGATCAAGCTCGGCTTCGGCGGCGGCCGCTTCACGACCAACCCGGGCCAGGTATGGACGCAGAACGTCGCGCAGTACTACGGCGACACGCTGCAGCCCGCGAACCAGGGCGGGTTCGGCATTCCGCTGCAGGCCACCGGCGGTCTCGGCTACGCACAGGGCGGCTCGCGCGTGACGTTGCAGCCGGGTATCGGTCACGCGGACGCGAGCGTGCCGAACGCCGACTACGCGCAGGCCACCACGACGCCGATCGCCGACCAGGTCAAGCAGTACCTGTCGCAGCACGGCAGCTTCAACGCCGGCCAGATCGTGCTGGTCAACGGCGGCGCGAACGACATCTTCTACCAGGCGCAGGTCGCGCAGGCGCAAGGCAACACGCCGGCCGCGCAACTCGCGGCGGCGCAGGCGATCGGCCTGGCCGCGCAGCAGCTCGGCGGCATCGTCCAGCAGATCGTCGCGGCAGGCGCGACGCACGTGTACGTATCGAACGTGCCGGACATCGGCGGCACTCCACTCGCGCTGCAGGGCGGCGCGCCGACGCAGGCCGCGTTCACGCAACTGTCGGGGCTGTTCAACCAGACGCTCGCCGGCACGCTGGCCGCGCTGAAGGTCGACACGACGAAGGTCGCGCTGCTCGACACGTTCACGTGGCAGGACGGCATCGCGGCAAACTACAAGGCGAACGGCTTCAGCGTGTCGAACACCGATACCGCCTGCAACCTGAAGGCGATGGTCCAGGCTGCCACGCAGTACGGCGTCGCGAACGCGACCGCATTCGGCTCGTCGCTGTTCTGCTCGCCGCAGACCTACACGGTCGCGAACGCGGACCAGACCTACATGTTCGCCGACACGGTCCACCCGACGACGCACCTGCACGCGCTGTTCGCGCAGTTCGTCGAACAGCAGATCGCGAAGTCGGGCGTCGGCAAGTAAGCCGCCGGCCACGCGCCCAAACAGAAACGCCCGACCGGTTCGCCGGTCGGGCGTTTTTTCATTCCTGGATCAGCCGTCGAGCGTGTCAGTCGCGCGCTTCGAACGCGGCCGCCGCACGGCCGAGACGATCGTTGACCGCGATCCATTCGACGGTCTCGGGCAGCTTCTCGACGAGGATGCGTGCGACCTGCGCGCGGTCGAGCGCGCGCAGCATCCCGTACAGGTCGCGTGCATACGCCTGCGGATCTTCCGGCGCCGCGACGAAATGCACGCCATCGGCCTGCGCCCAGCGTCCCGCGCGCGACGCACGGGCGACGAGCGCGACACGCTCGCCGTCGGCTTGCGCGGCCGCGAGCAGCGGCTCGAGCGTGTCGAACGGCAGCAGCGCAAGCGGCGTGCGTGGCGCGTAATGCGCCTTCAGCGTGCCCGATGCGCGCGGCGCGGTCGCGTCGCTGCCGTCCGGCAGCTTCGGCGCGCGGCCGAGCACGTCGGCGATCTGTTGCGGCGTCACGTGGCCCGGGCGCAGCAGCGCCGGGAAACCGCGCGACAGGTCGAGAATCGTCGATTCGATGCCGACTTCGGACGCACCGCCGTCGAGCACGTGCACGGTGTCGCCGAATTCGTCGCGTACGTGCTGCGCGGTGGTCGGGCTCACATGGCCGAACCGGTTCGCGGACGGCGCGGCCACGCCGCCATGCCCGCCGCGCCGCGCGCTGAACGCGGCCAGCAGCGCCTGCGCGACCGGATGCGACGGGCAGCGCAGCCCGACCGAATCCTGGCCGCCGCTCACGGCGTCCGGAATGCGCGCATGACGCTTCAGGATCAGCGTCAGCGGGCCCGGCCAGAATGCATCGATCAACGCCTGCGCATCGGCCGGCAGATCGTCGGCCCAGTAACCGGGATCGCCGCCCGGCGGCAGGTGCACGATCACCGGATGATTCGCCGGCCGCCCCTTCGCCGCGTAGATGCGCGCGACGGCCTCGGGATTCGCCGCGTCGCCGCCGAGCCCGTAGACGGTTTCGGTCGGAAAGGCGACGAGCTGGCCCGCGTCGAGCAACGCGGCGGCCGCGTCGATCTGCGCGGCCGTCACGGCGTTCGGGAGATCGATGGACATCGGCCGGCGCCTCAGTCGAGCGGCACGCGCAGCAGCTGCGCGCACGCGGTGGCCGCGGCAACGGCTTCGTCGCGCGTTTCGGCCGTGAAGTTCACGTGGCCCATCTTGCGACCGACGCGCGCGTCTTCCTTGCCGTACAGGTGCAGGTGCGCGGCCGGCATCGCGGCGACCGTGTCCCAGGGCGGCGTGACGGCATCGGCCGCACCGTTCGGGAACCACACGTCGCCGAGGATGTTCAGCATCGCGGCCGGCGAATGCTGGCGCGGGTTGCCGAGCGGCATGCGCGTCATCGCACGCACCTGCTGCTCGAACTGGCTCGTTGCGCACGCATCGACCGTGTAGTGACCGGAGTTGTGCGGGCGCGGCGCCATCTCGTTCGCGACGAACGAACCGTCTTCCAGCACGAAGAATTCAACGCACAGCACGCCGACGTAGCCGAGCGTATCGGCGATCCGCACGGCGGCCTGTTGCGCCTCTTCGACGCGCGCGGCATCGGCGGCCGGCGCGGGCACGACCGTCAGCGCGAGGATGCCGTTGTGATGCACGTTCTGCGCGAGCGGGAACGCAGCCGAGCGGCCGTCCGCGCCGCGCGCGATCAGCGCCGACACTTCGTATTTCAGCGGCAGGCGCTTCTCCAGCACGCACGGCACGCCGCCGAGCGCGGCATGCGCGTCGCGCGCTTCCCGCGCGGTGGCGACGCGCACCTGGCCCTTGCCGTCGTAGCCGAGGCGCGCCGTCTTCAGGATGCCCGGCAGCACCGCGTCGAGCGCGGCATCGTCGAGCGCGGCGAGTGCCGCCGACGATTCGATCACGACGTGCGGCGCGACAGGCACGCCCGAAGCCTCGATGAAGCGCTTCTCCGCGATCCGGTCCTGCGCGACCGCGACGCAGCGGCCGGCGGGCGCGACGAACGTCGTGCGCGCGAGGAAATCGAGGCTTGCGGCCGGCACGTTCTCGAACTCCGTCGACACCGCGTCGCACAGGTCGGCCAGTTCGGCGAGCGCGGCTTCGTCGTCGTACGCCGCGCGCAGGTGGCGGTCGGCGACCGCGCCGGCGGGGCTCGTCGGATCGGGATCGAGCACGGCGACACGATAGCCCATCGACTGGGCGGCAAAGCAGAACATGCGGCCGAGCTGGCCACCGCCGACCATGCCCAGCCACGCGCCGGGCAGGATCGGGGAAACGGAATCAGGAGTTGCGGTCATGTCAGTGGTCGGTCGCGGCGGAACGCGAAAATGCCCGCCGCAGTGGAAAAATCCGGCGCCGGCCGCGTCGTGCGGCCGGCGCCATGCCGTCATTCCAGCGGCGGCAGCACCATCGCGTGCGCGGCTTCGTTCTGACGCACGCGGAACGCGGCGAGCCGGTTCGCGTAGTCGGTCGACGTGCCGGACAGGATCGACACCGCGAACAGCGCGGCATTCGCGGCGCCGGCCTCGCCGATCGCGAACGTCGCGACGGGCACGCCCTTCGGCATCTGCACGATCGAGTGCAGCGAATCGACACCCTTCAGGTACTTGCTCGCGACCGGCACGCCGAGCACCGGCACCGTGGTTTTCGCGGCCAGCATGCCGGGCAGGTGCGCGGCGCCGCCGGCGCCCGCGATGATCGCGCGCAGCCCGCGCTCGCGCGCCTTCTCCGCATAGTCGAACATCTCGTCGGGCATCCGGTGCGCGGACACGACCTTCGCCTCGTACGGCACGCCGAATTCCTGCAGGATGGCGACCGCGTGCTTCATCACGTCCCAGTCGGAACTCGAACCCATCAGCACGCCGACGAGCGGCGCGCTGTGCGTGTGGGCAGTCTGGATTTCGCTCATGTCGTATGGACCTCGATCAGGCGAGCGCCTGGCCGGTGATGCGCTCGAGCGCTTCCTGGTACTTCGCGGCCGTCTTCTCGACGACGTCGGCCGGCAGCGCCGGCGCCGGCGCCGTCTTGCCCCACGGCTGCGCCTCGAGCCAGTCGCGCACGAACTGCTTGTCGAACGACGGCGGGTTGGTACCGACTTCGTACTGGTCGGCCGGCCAGAAGCGCGACGAATCGGCGGTCAGCACTTCGTCCATCAGGTACAGCTTGCCGTGGTTGTCGAGGCCGAATTCGAACTTCGTGTCGGCGATGATGATGCCGCGCGTCGCCGCGTAATCGGCCGCTTCCTTGTACAGCTTGATCGAGATGTCGCGAATGGTTGCGGCCAGCTCGGTACCGATGCGGCGCTCGGTTTCCTCGAACGTGATGTTCTCGTCGTGCTCGCCCATCTCGGCCTTCGCGGCCGGCGTGAAGATCGGCTCGGGCAGCTTCTGCGCGTTCTGCAGGCCTTCCGGCAGCTGCACGCCGCACACGGCGCCCGATGCCTGGTATTCCTTCCAGCCGCTGCCGGCCAGGTAGCCGCGCACGACCGCTTCGATCATGATCGGCTCGAGGCGCTTGACGACCACGCCGCGGCCCTTCACCTGCTCGACCTCGTCGGCCGCGACGACCGCTTCCGGCGCGTCGCCCGTCAGGTGGTTCGGCACGATGTGCGCGAGCTTGTCGAACCAGAAGTTCGCCATCTGGTTCAGCACGCGGCCCTTGTTCGGAATCGGCTCGCCCATCACCACGTCGAATGCCGACAGGCGGTCGGTCGTGACGATCAGGAGCTTGTCGTTGCCGACCGCGTAGTTATCGCGGACCTTGCCGCGACCGAGGAGCGGCAGCGAGCGGAGCGTGGATTCGTAAAGGGTAGACATCGTCTTTTCGCAGATAAGGAGCCAAACAAAAAGGGAAACGCCGTTCCCCGCGGCAGGCGGGAACGGCGGTCTTGCAATACGTCGGCGAACCGGCGGGCGACGACGCCCGGCGGTTGCCGGCCGGCCCTTGTTCGGCCGGACGGAGCGGCTACCGGGGCCGGATCGAATCCGGCAACCGGGCGGCCAGCCCTTGCCCGGCGGCAGTACCGGGCGGGGGCAATCGTACTACAGTCTCAGCGCACGACCTGCGCGAGCGCGCCGGACTTGTACTGCTCGGCGATCTTGTCGAGCGACAGCGGCTTGATCTTGCCGGCCTGGCCTTCGCAGCCGAACGCGAGGTAGCGGTCGACGCACACCTTCTTCGCCGCTTCGCGCGCGGGCTTCAGGTAGTCGCGCGGGTCGAACTTGCCCGGGTTCTCGAACAGGTAGCGGCGGATCGCGCCGGTGATCGCGAGACGCAGGTCGGTGTCGATGTTGATCTTGCGCACGCCGTGCTTGATGCCTTCCTGGATTTCCTCGACCGGCACGCCGTAGGTTTCCTTCATGTCGCCGCCGAATTCGCGGATCTCGGCCAGCAGTTCCTGCGGCACCGACGACGAACCGTGCATCACGAGGTGGGTGTTCGGGATGCGCGCGTGGATTTCCTTGATGCGCTGGATCGACAGGATGTCGCCCGTCGGCTTCTTCGAGAACTTGTACGCGCCGTGCGACGTGCCGATCGCGATCGCGAGCGCATCGCACTGCGTGAGCTTCACGAAGTCGGCGGCCTGCTCCGGATCGGTCAGCAGCTGCTCGCGGGTCATCGTGCCTTCCGCGCCGTGGCCGTCTTCCTTGTCGCCCTTCATCGTCTCGAGCGAGCCGAGCACGCCGAGTTCGGCCTCGACCGTCACGCCGATCGAGTGCGCCATCTCGACGACCTTGCGCGACACGTCGACGTTGTACTCGTACGACGCGACCGTCTTGCCGTCGGCTTCCAGCGAACCGTCCATCATCACGCTGGTGAAGCCGCTGCGGATCGCGGCCGTGCAGACCGCCGGCGACTGGCCGTGATCCTGGTGCATCACGACCGGGATGTGCGGGTACGATTCGACCGCTGCTTCGATCAGGTGGCGCAGGAACGGCTCGCCCGCATACTTACGCGCGCCGGCCGATGCCTGCATGATCACGGGCGCGCCGACCTGGTCCGCCGCCGCCATGATCGCCTGGACCTGCTCCAGGTTGTTCACGTTGAAGGCCGGCAGGCCGTAACCGTGCTCTGCCGCGTGGTCCAGCAATTGACGCATTGATACGAGAGGCATTGTGGAACTCCTTGGAATGAAAACCGGTGCGCCCTGACGCCGGCGCGGCGCTCGCTCCCGTTCGAACCGGGGTGGCGCGGCGCGGCTGAGCGTCGAATAGCCGCATTTTATCGCGAAGCGCCTCCGATTCCGACCGCCCGGTGGCGCCGACTCGCAATTTGTTACGTTCGCACGGCACAATGCGGGCAAAAAAGAGAAAAAAAGCCGCGTGGGGCTTCGGACCCCACGCGGCTTTCGCGTATAAAACGGTGCCGGATCGATTTTTCAGCTGATCCGGGCGGCCGGCGCACTGGCCGGCGCGATGCTCAGTCGGTGCTCAATAGTGCTCGCCGACCCGCACGATCTTCAGCGTGTTGGTGCCGCCCGCCTGCCCCATCGGCTCGCCGACGGTCAGCACGACCATGTCGCCGTGCTGCACGTAGCCTTGCTTGACGACGATCTCGAGCGCCGCCTGCAGCGCCGAATCGCGGTCGCTGTTGAAGTCGACGTGCAGCGGCGTCACGTTGCGGTACAGCGCCATCGTGCGCTCGCTGCCGACGCGCGGCGTCAGCGCGAAGATCGGCACGTGCGTGTAGTGACGCGACATCCACAGCGCGGTCGCGCCCGATTCGGTCAGCGCGATGATCGCCTTCGCGCCCAGGTGGTACGCGGTGAACAGCGCGCCCATCGCGATCGACTGGTCGATCCGCGTGAACGTGCGGTCGAGGAAATCCTTGTCGAGCTCGACCTCTTCCGACTTCTCCGCCTCGACGCACACGGCCGCCATCGTCTCGATCGTGACGACCGGATACTTGCCGGCGGCCGTCTCGGCCGACAGCATCACCGCGTCGGTGCCGTCGAGCACCGCGTTCGCGACGTCCGACACTTCCGCGCGGGTCGGCACGGGCGCGTGGATCATCGACTCCATCATCTGCGTCGCGGTGATCACGAGCTTGTTCGACTCGCGCGCCATCCGGATCATGCGCTTCTGCAGCGCCGGCACGGCCGCGTTGCCCACTTCCACCGCGAGGTCGCCGCGCGCGACCATGATGCCGTCGGACGCGTCGAGGATGCTCTGCAGCGCCGGAATCGCTTCCGCGCGCTCGATCTTCGCGATCATCTTCGGCTTGATGCCGTACGGCGCGCCCGCGATGTTCGCGAGCTGGCGCGCCATTTCCATGTCGGTCGCGTTCTTCGGGAACGACACCGCCACCAGGTCCGCGCCAAGCGACATCGCGGTGCGGATGTCTTCCATGTCCTTCGCGGTCAGCGCAGGGGCCGACAGGCCGCCGCCCTGGCGGTTGATGCCCTTGTTGTTCGACAGCTCGCCGCCCACCTTGACGATCGTGTGGATCTCGTCGCCGAGGACGCGCTCGACGGTCAGCACGATCAGGCCGTCGTTCAGCAGCAGCAGGTCGCCCGGCTTCAGGTCGCGCGGCAGTTCCTTGTAGTCGAGCCCGACGCGCTCGTCGTTGCCGAGCTCGCAACCGGCATCGAGGATGAAGGGCTGCCCCGGCGTCAGCGTCGTCTTGCCGTTCTCGAACTTGCCGACGCGGATCTTCGGGCCCTGGAGGTCGGCCATGATCGCGATCTCGCGGCCGACCTTGCGGGCGGCCTCGCGCACCATCTCGGCGCGCTGGCGGTGATCGTCGGCCGTGCCGTGCGAAAAATTGAGCCGCACGACGTCGAGGCCCGCCTGCATCATCTGCAGCAGAATCTCCGGCGAACTGGAAGCCGGGCCGATCGTGGCGACTATCTTGGTGGCGCGCTGCATGAAACTCCTCATCTGGATCAAGGTGGATGCGCTGGGTGAAACGCTGCGAGAGCCGGAAGCGGCAGGCCCAGCGGCGGCCGTTCCGGGGGGCGTACCGGTGCTTGCGCCCGGCATCGCTTTGTTCTGAATCTCGTGGTGCTGCTCGGCCGCGTCGCCGGCGGCCGCCGGTGCGCGCGGGGCGGTGTTCGCCC
>NZ_ASSI01000324.1:0-5941 GCF_000466765.1 Burkholderia sp. AU4i
AGCGGCCGGCGCGCATGGGCGAGCAGGTCCGCGGCCGCCGCGAGCGCGCCGGCGTCCGGTGCGGGGCGGGCGGGCAGCGCGGGTGGCGCGGCGGGCAGCGCGGGCGCCGGCATCACGATCACGTCGAGCGGAATCTCGATGTGCACGGGCCGCGGCCGTGCGCTTTCGAAAACCGCGAACGCGCGCGCGAGCACCTGCGGCAGATCGGCCGCGTCGAGCAGCGTGTGCGAGAACGCGGTGAGTCCCGCGAAGACTTCACGCTGCGACGGCAGCTCGTGCAGGCGGCCGTCGCCGCCGCCGAGCTCGCGCCGAGCGTTGACGCTCGAGATCACCAGCATCGGGATCGAATCCGCGTAGGCCTGTGCCATCGCGGTCGCGATATTGGTCATGCCCGGCCCGGTGATGATGAAGCAGACGCCCGGCCGGCCCGTGACGCGCGCGTAGCCGTCGGCCATGAAGCCGGCCCCCTGTTCGTGGCGCGGCGTCACATGGCGGATCGACGACTCGGCGAGCCCGCGATACAGCTCGACGGTATGCACGCCGGGAATGCCGAACACGCATTCGACGCCATAACGTTCGAGCAGGTCGACGAGTGCTTCGCCGCAGGTGCGGGGACGGGCAAGGAACGGTGCCGGCGCGGCCGTGCGGGCCTCGGCGATGCAGGAGAGGGAGACTGGATGATTCATGGATCGTGACGTGCCGATTGGGAGGGGGAGTGGCCCGTACCGCAAACGAGGGGGCATGCAGCGGATTGTCGGCGTCGATCCGGGGCGCCAACAATCGATTAGTTTTCATGCCGCGCATGAGCGCGTTGCATGGCGATGCGTGGTCGCGAGGATGTCGCGATACATCGGAGGAATGGAATGCGCGGGCCGGCATCGGCGCGGCGCGCAGCCGCAACGGAATTCGGCGGGCGCTAGCGTTCGCGTTTCGTCTTGCGTGCCGGCCGCGTGTCGTCGATCCTCTGCTTCATCGCATCGATGAACGCCCGCACTTTCGGTGAAGGCAGCCGCGTCGACGGATACACCGCGTGAATCCCGGCCGGCGCCGAACGCCACGCGGGCAGCAGCCGCACGAGCCGGCCGGCCGTGACGTCGTCGTCGGTCGAAAAGTCCGTCAGCAGCCCGAAGCCGCCGCCCGCGAGCACGATCGCGCGGCACGCGGTGGCGGTGTTCGACACGACGTGCGCGACACAGCGCACCGAAGCGGTGCCGCCGTTCGCGTCTTCGAGTTCGAGCGTTTGCGGGCGCGGCAGCGTCGACAGCATCACGAACGGCAGCGCGGCGAGCGCATCGGTATCCTGCGGCCGCCCGTGGCGCGCGACGAACGCGGGGCTCGCGACCAGCCATTTCTCGTAGGTGCCGAGCTGCACCGCGCGATAGTTCGAATCGGCGAGGCGGCCGATGCGGATCGCGACGTCGAGGTTGTCCGCGACGAGATCGACGACGCGGTCGTTCGCGACGAGTTCGACGTCGAGGCCCGGATGCCGGTCGCGCAACGCGACGACGGCAGGCGCGACGACCAGCGCGCCGTAGTCGATCGGCACGCTCACGCGCAGCGTGCCGCGCAGCGGCCCCGCGTCGGACGACACCGCGTCGAGCGCGCTTTCCGCGGCGCGCACGATGTCGCGGCACGCGTCGTAGAAGGCCCGCCCGGCGTCGGTCACGCTCAGCCGCCGCGTGGTGCGCACCAGCAGGTTCGCGCCGACCTCGGATTCGAGGCGCTGCATGTGCGTGCTGACGACCGTCTTCGCCAGGCCGAGCCGCTCGGCCGCGGCCGTCAGCGAGCCGGCGTCGACCACCGCGACGAAGACCGCCAGCCGGTTCAGGTTCACGTCGCGCAGATCGGCCATCGTCGATTGTCCTATGGAAGCGGATAATGTTTCCACGATTATCCGTCTTCTGGCGACGAACGGCGAGCGCTACGCTGCAGGTGTTCGTCGCCGATCCCGGCGGCGCGAGATTCCGGAGTGTTTTCCATGTCTGCCGTCCGCAAGCCTGCTTCGCCGATTCGCGTCTACTCGTTCCTGCTGTCCGGGCATGCGCATCGCGTCCGGTTGTTCCTGTCGCTGCTCGGCCTGCCTTCGCAGACCGTCGACGTCGATCTCGCGGCCGGCGCACAGCGCGAGCCGGCGTTCCTCGCGCTCAATCCGCTCGGGCAGGTGCCCGTGATCGACGACGGCGGCACGGTGATCGCCGATTCGAACGCGATCCTCGTGTACCTCGCGAAGCGCTACGGCGACGCGCACTGGCTGCCCGACGACCCGGCCGGCGCGGCCGTCGTGCAGCGCTGGCTCTCGTATGCGGCCGGGCCGATCGCAGCGGGGCCGGCTGCCGCGCGGCTCGTGACCGTGTTCGGCGCGAAGCTCGACCACGAAGCGGCCAAGCGTACGGCCGCGAAAGTGCTCGACGTGATCGATCGCGAGCTGGCCGGCAAGCCTTTCGCGGCCGGTGCGCAGCCGACGATTGCGGACGTTGCCGCGTACTCGTACATCGCGCACGCGCCGGAAGGCGGCGTGTCGCTCGAACCGTATCCACACGTGCGTGCGTGGCTGGCACGCGTCGAGGCGCTACCGGGCTTCGTTGCGATGCCGACGACGCGCGCCGGCCTGCTTGCCGCGTAACGCCCACCGACGCCGCGCCTGCCCACGGAGAACGCGATGAACACCCCGACCACCGTCGTACCGGGCTGGGAACTCGATACCGCACCGTTTCACGCGGGAGAGCTTGCCGTGCAGCAGCGCGCGGGCGTGACGGAGGCCGCGGGTTCGGCCGGCCGGCGCGGGATCCGGCGTTTCATGCCGGACCAGCACCGGACGTTTTTCGCGCAACTGCCGTTCTTCGTGCTGGGCGGCGTCGATGCGAACGGCCAGCCGTGGGCGACGCTGCGGGCCGGCGCGCCGGGGTTCGTGACGTCGCCGGACCCGCGTACGCTGCGCATCGCGGCGCGCGCGTTGCCGGGCGATCCGCTGGACGGCGCGTGGCAGCCGGGCGCGCCGCTCGGCGGGCTCGGGATCGAATTCGATACGCGGCGGCGCAATCGTGTCAACGGCGTCGTGCGCGCGGTCGACGGCGACGCGCTGACGATCGCGGTCGAGCAGAGCTTCGGCAACTGCGCGAAGTACATCCAGGGACGCAAGCCGACATTCGTCGCCCGGGAAGCCGGCGCGTCCGCCGGGCCTGACGTATCGGACGCGTTGAACGACGCCGATCGAGCGCTGCTTGCGCAGGCCGATACGTTCTTCGTCGCGAGCGCGAACACGTCGACCGACGCGGGCGCTGCGCGTGGCGCGGACGTGTCGCATCGCGGCGGGATGCCGGGCTTCGTGCGCGTCGACGATGCGCACACGCTGACGACGCCGGATTTCAGCGGCAACCGCTTCTTCAACACGCTCGGCAACCTGCAGCACGATCCGCGCGCGGGGCTGCTGTTCGTCGATTTCGACAACGGCGACCTGCTGGTTGTGGCCGCGCGCGCCGAGATCGTGTGGGACGGGCCGCTCGTCGCGTCGTTCGACGGCGCGCAGCGGGTCGTGCGGTTCCATGTGCGGGAAGTGCGGCGCATGCGCGCGGTGCTGCCGTTCCGGTGGTCGGCGGTCGAACGTGCGCCGCAGTTCGCGGCGATGGCGGCGATGGCGGCGATGGCGGCGGGCGCGGGTGCGGGTGCGGGTGCGGCGGGCGGGTTGGTGCAGACTTCAACCGCATCGGTCATCGCAGCCGCAGCCGCACCCGCACCCGCATCAGAATCACTATCGGCATCGGCATCGGCATCGGCATCGGCATCGGCATCGGCATCGGCATCGGCATCGGCATCGGCATCGGCATCGACATCCGCATGGCGGCCGCTGCGCATCGCGAAGATCGTCGACGAAGCGCGCGCGATTCGCTCGTTTCATTTCGAACCGGTGGACGGCGGCGCATTGCCCGCCTACGAAGCCGGGCAGCACCTGACGCTGCGTGTCGCGCTGCCGGGAAGCGACGCGCCGTCGATCCGCAGCTACACGCTCTCCGATGCGCCGGGCGGCACGCATTACCGGATCACCGTGAAGCGCGAAGGGCGCGTATCGGCATGGCTGCACGATCGCGCGCAGGCGGGCATGACGCTCGACGCGCAGATGCCGCGCGGGCATTTCACGTTCGATCTCGCGAGCCCGCGCCCGGCCGTGCTCGTGTCGGCCGGCATCGGCATCACGCCGATGATCGCGATGCTGCGCCGCGCGCTGGCGGACGATCGGCCATCGTGCCGCGTGGTGTTCGTGCATGGCGCTCGCGACGCGGCCGACCGGCCGTTCGCGGCGGGGCTGGCACGCATCGCGGCCGCCGACGCACGGCTGTCGCTCCACTGGTTCGACAGCCATCCTCACGACGGCTCTGCAGCGCAGGCAGGCCGTATCGACATCGCGCAACTGAAGCGGCTCCTGACGTTCGACGATTACGACTTCTACCTGTGCGGGCCGTCGGCGTTCATGCGCGACCTGTACGACGGGCTGCGTGCGCTGAACGTGCCGGATGAACGCATCCGCTTCGAGGCGTTCGGGCCGTCGAGCGTGGGACGCAGCGCGACCCGCACGACCGGGGCGCCGGTCTCAAGCGTGCCGGTGGTGTTCCGGCGCACGGGCCGCGATGCCGCATGGACGCCCGCCGGCGGCACGTTGCTCGAATTCGCGGAAGGGCAGCGCGTGGCCGTGCCGTCCGAATGCCGCTCCGGGTCGTGCGGCACGTGCGCGACGCGCGTGCTGTCGGGCGCGGTCGACTACGAGCAGGCGCCCGATGCGCCGGTCGAACCCGGCTGCGCGTTGCTGTGCGTCGCGCGGCCCGCGCAAGGGTCGGAGCCGCTCGTGCTCGACTGCTGACGCGCCCTGCGACATGCGGCCGCAGACGGCCTGCTGCGCGAAAAGCGCGCGCAACTGCTTCTTTTTTCGGATGCCGGTCGGATCGACGATAGCGTCAACCGATTCGATGAAAGGAGCACAACCATGAAACTGCTCGGCATGATCAAGCTGGTCCTGTGGAGTTTCTTCGGCGTACGCAACAGCAAGGCGCACGCGGCCGATCTCGCGAACGTCAACTACACGTTGCTGCCGTTCGTGGCGATCGTGCTCGCGCTGCTCGTCGGCGCGGTGATCTACGGCGTCGTGCACCTGGTCGTCGATCCGACCGCGACGATGCAGGGATTCTGACCGGCCGCCGAATCGCGAGCGGGCGAACGTTCCCGCTCCGGTTTCCGGCCGCGTGACCGGCGCGTGACGGTGCCTGTCATCGAGGTGGCCGCGCACGACGCCAGTCATGCGCACATCGGCACCGTCGCCGCCGTGCCGCGCGAATCGCGCGGTTCCCGTTCCCGCCTTCCCCGCCCATCCGATTCACCCGATTCGCCCGATTCCAGGGCAGCCCGCCCCGCCCGGGGTAAAATGCGCGCCGCGCCGCGATGTCGTGCGCGACGGGCACGCCGCCGTTCCAGCGAACGGCGCGCACCAGACCGTCGCGCCCGTACCGGGGCGTTCGAAGCGTCCCCCCGCATGACAAGACCGCGCGATGCAGCCGGCCGCCCGATACGCCCCGACGAACCGGTCGACGGCAGCGTCGGTTCCCGGTGCGTCACCTGAATCCGATGTCCCATCCTGCGTCTTCCCGACCGAGCGGCACGCTTGCGTGCCGGATCGTCTGGTTCGCCCGGTTCGTCTGACGAATGTCGTGCCGGCGCGTGCGTCCGGCGGAGGCAGACCCGGTCGCGGGCACGCTTCGCAGCTTCGTAACGGGTTTCGACAGGGTCGAGTGGCGAGTTTTCCATCCAGAGCAATGACGGTGAATAGAACAACAGCGTCGCCCGCACGGCGGCGGCGCGCGAAGGTCGGGCTTGGTGTCGGCGTCGGCATCACGCTTTTCGCGGCCCAGGCCGCCGCGGCGCAGGGCGACACGCCCGCGCCGGACGCCGGGGCGGC
>NZ_ASSI01000325.1:0-16240 GCF_000466765.1 Burkholderia sp. AU4i
CGAATCCTGCCAGCCGCGCCACCTTAAAAGGGCTTTCCTCCGGGAAAGCCCTTTTTCTTTTCCGCCTCCCCTTCCCTTGCTTACGACACGGCCCGCTTACAGGCGCCCTTGTCCAGGCCACGCCGCACGTTCGCCCTTCGTGCCGCACAAATGAAAACGGCGGCCATATTGGCCGCCGTCGATCAAGCGCCCGCTCGTGCTCCGGCAAGCGTCAATAATCCTGCCGCTCGCGCTCGATCCGCATGCCGCCGTCATGGCGCGCGTGCGCGCCGTCGTCGGTCGAACGCTCGCGCATGATCCGCATCACGTCCGGATTGGTCCGCACGCGCCGCATCACGTTCGCAAGATGCACGCGGTCGCTGACCTGGATCACGAAGCGCAGTACCGTCGATTCGTGCGTCAGATCCTCGTCCATCGCGATATGCACGATGTTCGCGTCGGCCGACGTAATGTCCGCCGCCACGCGCGCAAAGATGCCCTTGGTGTTCTTCACGAGCGCCTTCACCGCGACATCGAACAGGCGGCCCGGCTGCGGCGCCCATTCGACGTCGATCCAGCGGCCCGGATCGCGGCGATGAATCCGCTGCGCCACGCGGCAATCGGTCGTATGAATCGCCATCCCCAGGCCGATGCCGATGTAGCCCATGATCGCGTCGCCCGGAATCGGCCGGCAGCACGCGGACAACTGCACCGACATCCCTTCGGTGCCGGTAATCACGACCGGCGGCGCATGGTGCGCGGGATGCCGCTCGGACTTCGGCAGATCGTCGTCCGCATCGCGGCCGCTCATCAGCACCTCGATGCGCTTGGCCATCACCGCGGCAACGCGACGGCCGAGGCCGATGTCCGCGAAGATTTCCTGACGGCTCTTGTTGCCCGTCCACTGCACGAGTTTCTCCCACACCTCCGGCTCGACATCGGCGAGCGCGAGACCATAGCCTTTCAGGCTCTGGTCGACCAGCCGCTCGCCAAGCTGCACCGACTCGTTCAGGCGCATCGTCTTCAGGTAGTGACGGATCGCCGAGCGCGCCTTGCCGGTACGCACGAAGCCGAGCCATGCGGGGTTCGGCTTCGAATACGGCGCGGTGATCACCTCGACGATGTCGCCGCTCTTCAGCTCGGTGCGCAGCGGCAGCAGCTCGTTGTTGATCTTCACGGCCACGCACTGGTTGCCGAGATCGCTGTGGATCGAATACGCGAAATCGAGCGCCGTCGCGCCGCGCGGCAGCGCCATGATCTTCGACTTCGGCGTGAACACGTAGACCGCGTCGGGGAACAGGTCGATCTTCACGTGCTCGAGGAATTCGCTCGAATCGCCGGCTTCGCTCTGGATGTCGAGCAACGACTTCAGCCACTGGTGGGCACGCTTCTGCACGTCACTGAGATCGGCGCTGCCGTTCTTGTACAGCCAGTGCGCGGCGACCCCCGCCTCGGCAATCTCATGCATCTTGCGCGTGCGCACCTGGAACTCGATCGGCGCGCCGAACGGACCGACGAGCGTCGTGTGCAGCGACTGATAGCCGTTGATCTTCGGGATCGCGATGTAGTCCTTGAACTTGCCGGGCACGGGCTTGTACAGCGCGTGCAGCGCGCCGATGCACGTGTAGCAGTCGAGCGGGCTGTCGACGACGACGCGAAAACCGTACACGTCGAGCACCTGCGAGAACGACAGCTGCTTGTCGCGCATCTTGCGGTACACGCTGTAGATGGTCTTTTCGCGGCCGGTGATCTCGGCGTCGATCTTCGCGTCGGCCATCGCGCGTTGCGCGGCCTCGAGAATCTTGCTGATCACTTCGCGGCGGTTGCCGCGCGCCGCCTTGACGGCCTTCTCGAGTGTCGCGTAGCGATGCGGGTTGAAGTTCGCGAAGCTCATGTCCTGCAGCTCGCGATACGTGTTGTTCAACCCGAGGCGGTGCGCGATCGGCGCGTAGATATCGAGCGTCTCGCGCGCGACGCGGCGGCGCTTTTCCATCGGCACCGCGCCGAGCGTGCGCATGTTGTGCAGGCGGTCGGCGAGCTTGACGAGGATGACGCGCACGTCGCGTGCCATCGCGAGCAGCATCTTGCGGAAGTTTTCCGCCTGCGCTTCCTCGCGACTGCGGAACTCCATCTTGTCGAGCTTCGACAGGCCGTCGACCAGTTCGGCGACCTTCGGGCCGAACCGTTCGGCCAGCTCGCTCTTGGTCACGCCCTGGTCTTCCATCACGTCGTGCAGGAGCGCTGCCATGACGGCCTGCGCGTCGAGCTTCCAGCCGGCACAGATTTCCGCGACGGCGACGGGATGGGTGATGTAGGGTTCGCCGCTCTGGCGATATTGACCGAGGTGGGCTTCGTCGCTGAAGTGGAACGCCGCCTTGACCTCTTTGATTTCTTCCGGGGCGAGATACTCGGCCAGCACGGCCGTCAGTTTCGCGATCGAAACGACGCCGTGCTTGCGCGGCTGCTCCGGTGTGGCGGTCGGCCCGAACAGATGCCGGAAGGACTGTTCGAGGACCGCGTCGATGTACTGGCGCGCAGGCGACTGGGCCGTGGCTTCGGTGGTCGAATCCGCGGAGGCGGACGATGGGGTGGTGCTCATATTCGCCTCCAGGTCGAGTCGTTGCGCGCGTGGATTACATGGCTGGAACGGGCCGGATGCGCGTTACACCGGCACCTTCTTCAGCATCTCGACGCCGACCTGGCCGGCAGCGATTTCGCGCAGCGCGACGACGGTCGGCTTGTCGCGGCTTTCGATCTTCGGCGTATGGCCTTGCGCGAGCTGCCGCGCGCGATAGGTGGCGGCGAGCGCCAGTTCGAAGCGATTCGGGATTTGCTTCAGGCAGTCTTCGACGGTAATGCGAGCCATGTTGGTAATTCCTTCTGAATATAGTCCTTATTCTACCTTATGTCCCTCGTCCCCCGCGTCATTCCGCGTGGGGCAGATGGATGCCGAGCTCGATGAACAGCTCCGTGTGTCGCGCGTACTGCGAAGCAAAGCGCAGACGCGTGGCCGCGACGATGCATTCGAGCTCCGCGAGCGCACGCTCGAAATTCTCGTTGATCACCACGTATTCCGCTTCCGACGCGTGCGCGATCTCGCTGCCGGCGGCGAGCAGGCGGCGCGTGATCACGTTCGGTTCGTCCTGGCCGCGCTTCTTCAGGCGCTCCTCGAGTGCGTCGAGCGACGGCGGCAGGATGAAGATGCCGACCGCGTTGCGGAACTGCTTCTTCACCTGCAGCGCGCCCTGCCAGTCGATCTCGAGCAGCACGTCGTGGCCGTTCTTCATCTGCTCTTCGATCCAGACGCGCGACGTGCCGTAATAGTTGCCGTGCACTTCCGCGCTCTCGAGGAATTCATGCGCCGCGTGACGCGCGCGGAAATCCTCGACCGTCGTGAAGTGATAGTGCCGGCCGTCCTGCTCGCCCGGGCGCGGCTTGCGCGTCGTGTACGAGATCGACAGGCAGATGTCGTTGTCCTTCGACAGCAGCGCATTCACGAGCGTCGACTTGCCGGCGCCCGACGGCGCGACGACCATGAACAGGTTGCCGGGATAGACGCCGCCGTGCAGCGAATGCGACGCGTGGACGTCGCGGGTGGATTCGGTCATGTTGCTGTTACTCCAGGTTTTGCACTTGCTCGCGCATCTGCTCGATCAGCAGCTTCAGCGCCATCGACGCGTCGGCGAGTTCCTTCGCCGCCGCCTTCGAGCCGAGCGTGTTCGCTTCGCGATTCAGTTCCTGCATCATGAAGTCGAGACGCTTGCCGACGCGGCCGCCCTTCTCGATCACGTGACGCGTTTCGTTCAGGTGCGCGGTGAGACGCGACAGCTCTTCCGCGATGTCGATCCGGATCCCGTACATCGTCACTTCCTGACGAATGCGCTCCGCGGCCTCCTCGCGCGTGACGATCGTCGCGCCGCCTTCGGGCGCCGCGATGCCGAGCGCTTCCTGCAGCCGTTCGACGATCTTCTGCTGATGCTTCGCGATCAGCTCCGGCACGAGCGGCGTGATGCGCGCGACGATCGCTTCCATCTCGGTGACGTTCGACAGCAGCATCGTCGCCAGTTGCGCGCCTTCGCGCGAACGCACGACGACGAGCTCGCCGATCGCTTCCTTGCCGCACGCGAGCACCGCGTCGCGGATCGCTTCCGCCGACACGCCGCTTTCGGCGATCACGCCGGGCCAGCGCAGGATCTCGCCCGCGCGCAGGCGGCCGACGCCCGGGAACGTGTCCAGCACCGAGCGCTCGAGCTCGGCGAGCTGGCCGAGCGCCGACTGGTTCAGCGCGCCGGCGCCGATGCTCTGCTCGCCGCGCTGCAGGTTGATGCGGATGTCGACCTTGCCGCGCGACAGCTTGTTCATCAGCATTTCGCGCAGCGCGGGTTCGCACGCGCGCACGTCGTCCGGCATCCGGAAATTCAGGTCGAGGAAGCGCGAGTTCACGGTGCGCAGTTCGACCGACACGCTGGTGCCGCCGTTACCGGTGGCCGTCGCGAGTTCGCGCGTCGCGCTCGCGTAGCCCGTCATGCTGTAGATCATGGTTCGTCTCGCCGTCTGGGTGCCCTCGCGGGCGGGGATATGTCGAGGCGCCCGGCGCATCGGAAAGCGCGGGGCGGGAAGCGCGCATTATCCCATTTTTGGGAACCACCCCGCCGGGCAAGCCCGCCGTTCGGCGCTAAAATCGGGGTTTCCTCTCGTTCCGCGATTCCCACATGACGTCCTCCGTTTCCCGCCCGAGCGGCCGCCGCGCCGACGAACTGCGCAAGGTCGCCCTCACGCGCCACTACACGAAACACGCCGAAGGCTCGGTGCTGGTCGAATTCGGCGACACCAAGGTGCTCTGCACCGCGAGCGTCTCCGAACGCGTGCCCGATTTCCTGCGCGACCGCGGGCAAGGCTGGCTGACCGCCGAATACGGCATGCTGCCGCGCGCGACGCACACGCGCAGCGACCGCGAAGCCGCACGCGGCAAACAAACCGGCCGCACGCAGGAAATTCAGCGCCTGATCGGCCGCGCGCTGCGCGCGGTGTTCGATCTCGAGGCGCTCGGCCCGCGCACGATCCACATCGACTGCGACGTGATCCAGGCCGACGGCGGCACGCGCACGGCGAGCATCACCGGCGCGTTCGTCGCCGCACACGACGCCGTGTCGACGCTGATCGCGGCCGGCAAGCTCGCACGCTCGCCGATCACCGACCACGTCGCCGCGATCTCGGTCGGCGTGTACGAAGGCGCGCCCGTGCTCGACCTCGATTACGCGGAAGATTCGCGCTGCGACACCGACATGAACGTCGTGATGACCGGCGCCGGCGGCTTCGTCGAAGTCCAGGGCACGGCGGAAGGCGTGCCGTTCTCGCGCGCCGAGATGAACGCGCTGCTCGACCTCGCGCAAGGCGGGATCGCCGAACTCGTGCAGCTTCAGAAAGACGTGCTGGGCGCCTGACATGCCGGACGACCACACCATCGCGCCGCTGTCGCGCATCGTCCTCGCGTCGAACAACGCCGGCAAGCTGCGCGAATTCACCGCGCTGTTCTCGACGGTCGGCATCGAGATCGTCCCGCAGGGCGACCTCGCGGTGCCCGAAGCGGACGAGCCGTTCGGCACCTTCATCGAGAACGCGCTGACGAAGGCGCGTCACGCGTCGCGACTCACCGGGCTGCCGGCGATCGCCGACGATTCGGGCCTGTGCGTGCGCGTGCTGCGCGGCGCGCCGGGCGTCTATTCGGCGCGCTATGCGCAGCGCGCGGGCCGCGACAAGGGCGATGCGGCGAACAACGCGTATCTCGTCGAGCAGCTGCGCGGCGTCGACGACCGGCGCGCATACTATTGCTGCGTGCTCGCGCTCGTGCGCCATGCGGACGACCCCGAGCCGCTGTTCGCCGAAGGGCGCTGGGCGGGCGAAATCGTCGATACCCCGCGCGGCGAGCACGGATTCGGCTATGACCCGTATTTCTACCTGCCGTCGCTCGGCGCGACGGCCGCCGAACTCGAACCGGCCGTGAAGAACACGCACAGCCACCGCGCGCTGGCGCTGAAGGCGCTGCTCGCGCGGCTCGCGGAGGAAGCATGAGCATGCCCGATACCCCTTCGCAGCGGGAGGTTGCATGAGCCAGGCCGCGGAAACCGGCGCACGCGTCGTCGCGACCTTCACGTCGCCCGGCCAGGTGCGGCTCACGTCGCTGCCGCCGCTCGCGCTGTACGTGCATTTCCCATGGTGCGTGCGCAAGTGCCCGTACTGCGATTTCAACTCGCACGAATGGAAAGGCGAACGGTTTCCGGAAACCGAATATCTCGACGCGCTGCGCGCCGATCTCGAGCAGGCGCTGCCGCTCGTGTGGGGCCGGCAGGTGCATACGGTGTTCATCGGCGGCGGCACGCCGAGCCTGCTGTCGGCCGCCGGCCTCGACCGGCTGCTGTCCGACGTGCGCGCGCTGCTGCCGCTCGACGCCGATGCCGAGATCACGCTCGAGGCGAATCCGGGCACGTTCGAGGCCGCGAAGTTCGCGCAGTTTCGCGCGAGCGGCGTGAACCGCCTGTCGGTCGGCATCCAGAGCTTCAACGAAACGCACCTGAAGGCGCTCGGCCGGATTCACGACACCGCGCAGGCGCGCACAGCCGTCGAGATCGCCGCGAAGAACTTCGACAACTTCAACCTCGACCTGATGTTCGCGCTGCCGAACCAGACGCTCGACGAATGCCGTACCGACATCGAAACCGCACTGTCGTACGCGCCGCCGCATCTGTCGCTGTATCACCTGACGCTCGAGCCGAACACGCTGTTCGCGAAGTTCCCGCCGGTCGTCCCCGACGACGACGCGTCGGCCGACATGCAGGAATGGATTCACGCACGTACGGCCGAGGCCGGTTACGGGCGCTACGAAGTGTCCGCGTATGCGAAGCCGAATCATCAGTGCAAGCACAACCTGAACTACTGGCGTTTCGGCGACTATCTCGGGATCGGTGCGGGCGCGCACACGAAGCTGTCGTTCCCGAACCGGATCCTGCGGCAGGCACGCTACAAGCATCCGGCGACCTTCATCGAGCAGGCGATGGCCTGCACGGCCGTACAGGAGGAGCGTGAAGTCGGCGCGCGCGACCTGCCGTTCGAGTTCATGCTGAACACGCTGCGGCTCGTCGAGGGCTTCCCCGTGCACAGCTTCGCCGAGCGCACCGGCCTGCCGATGAGCACGATCGAGCCGGCACTGCAGGAAGCGGAACGGCGCGGGCTGATCGCACGCGATTTCGCGCAGATCGCGCCGACGCCGCTCGGCCAGCGTTTCCTCAACGACCTGCAGGAATTGTTCCTGCGCGACGATTGAGGGCATGAAGATCGCGGCATTTCGGTTACAATGCCGCCTCGTGTGGAAGCGTGGCCGAGCGGTTTAAGGCACCGGTCTTGAAAACCGGCGACGGGAAACTGTCCGTGAGTTCGAATCTCACCGCTTCCGCCAGGAAGTTTGCCAAACCCCGTCCATTCAGCGAATGACGGGGTTTTTTGTTGGTTCCCGCACGGCTTTCCCCCACGTTCCGACGTGTCCCGCCGGATGCCGTTACAATCCGGCGCTCCGATTCGCGAAACGGGAACCCCACGTCATGAAGCCCCTCATCGTCTCGTCGCTCGTCGCCTTGCTCGCGGCCGTCAGCACGCACGCGGCAGCCGACACCGCGTCCGGCAGCGCAGCGCAAGCGTCGTGCGCGATCGCATACGTGTCCGGCGTCGGCGGCTCGCCGCGCGGCCTGAGCGAATACCTCGCGAGCCCGTCGCCGTACAACTACCTGAAAGACAACGACCTCCAGTGCAAGGTGGGAGACGACGGACGCACGTCGAACTGCACCGGCGTGACCTACCTGCGCAACGAACAGGTGAGCGTGTACGACGATTCCGATCCGGCGACGCTCACCGTCGTGGCACGCGTGGAGCTCGACCATGGCCAGAAATACCCGGTGATCATCGTCGTGCAGCGCAAGGACGCCCGCTGCAAACAATGATGCAGCGCCGCGCGCGAACCCGTTCGTCGAAACGGCACGTGCGTTCGCGCCGGGTTCTCGCGCGGCATCCGAGCCACCGGCACGGGCAGCAGCCCGTCATCGCGCCGCAGCGCGCCGGAAGCCTCCCGGCCAGCCGCTCGATCACCTAGAATTCGATCAACACGGCGACACGACCGCCGCCGCGTACTCGATGCCGCGCGCGCCACCCCTGCGTGCGGTACACGGAGATCGCCATGACCGAACTGTCGATACCGACGGAACACGTCGATTACGAAGGCTTCGAGGTCCATGTCGTGCCGGCTGCCGTGCCCGGCAGCGACACGCGCTACACCTACACCGGCTACGTATGCCATCCCGGCGCGAATCCCGCGTTACCCGGCCACGCGGTACCGTTCCATACGGACGGCGAGGAAAGCTTCGCAAGCCTCGATGAAGCCGTCCACGAAGCCGTGCATGTCGGCAAGAGCATCATCGACGGCACGCACCCCGACCTGTCGGTCCTGTCACTCGTCACGCACGGTTTCTGAACCGGGCGGCACGCATCGCTGACGATTGCGCGGGCGTCCGCCGCGGTGCAGCCCGCGGCAACCGATGCGCGCTGCCGAACCGTCGCCAAGCGCCTGTGTGCCGGTCGCGTTCCTCGCCTTGCTTTCAACCTTGCAACAAGCGCGCCGGGATGCGGACGTGCGGCAGCCGCGCGAGCGTGCCGTCACATGTCACGTCACATCGCGATACGCGGGCGCACGCTGCGTCGCCATCAGCGATCGCGACACCCGGCATCGCCCGTTATGCGTTTCTCCCGATGCCGGCTCGCGTCCGTGCGCCTATCATTTTTTTATAGTCACTCCTGGCTAGCCTCCCATGCGCCCCCTTTCCCGTTCGCGCGTCGACCGGCTGCGTGCAGTTGCACTGGCCGTCGTCGCCATGCTCGCGGCGTGCACGATTACGCCACCTCCGTCGCTGCACTCGATCCTGACGATTCCGTCGGTCACACGCACTGGCAGCCTCGACCAATACCGCGTCGAAGTCGCGCAGCGTGTCGCCGAACGCAATCCGTCCGGCATGCTGCACGGCACGCCGCAGGCCATGCTCCGTTCGCTCGTCGTCGTGGCCTTCACCGTCGATGGCAGCGGCCGGCTCGTCAACGCGTCCGTCTATCGCAGCAACGGCGACAACGAAGCGGAAGCGCTCGCGCTCGCGTCGCTGCGCCGCTCGGCACCGCTGCCGCCGCCACCGTCGCGGCTGCTCGACGGCAACGGCCGGCTCGAAATGATGGAAGGCTGGCTCTTCAACGACGACGGCCACTTCCAGTTGCAAAGCACCGCGTCGGCGCAGGCGCAATCGATCGACTGACCGGCCCGCCGCACCGCGATTGCCGGTGCGCGGCGGCGCTGGCTATAATTTTCCGCAATCGCGCGGCCATCACGCCGCGCGCGCGTTCGTGCGCCCCACCCGGCATGCGAGCCGACCACGCCGGCACCGGGCGGCGGCGACGTACCCGTCTCCATCGTCGACCGGCGGGTGACGTCCGCGCCACGGCGCGCGTCCACGCCGCTACCGCATCATCCGCTCGGCTGCCCCCGGCAGGCGTCCGCCTGTCCGACCGCACGCCCAGCCGACCGCCCTAACGACAAAACGGAGACATCCATGTCCGCATCCCCCCCGACCGTTGCACACGCAACCGGTTCGGCCGGCGCCGTCAGCCACCGGCGCATCGTGTTCGCGAGCTTCATCGGCACCGCGATCGAGTTCTACGATTTCTATGTGTACGCAACGGCTGCCGCGCTCGTCATCGGCCCCGTATTCTTTCCACACGGCTCCGCGACCGCACAGGCACTGTCCGCATTCGTCACGTTCGGCATCGCGTTCATCGCGCGCCCGATCGGCTCGTTCCTGTTCGGGCACTTCGGCGACCGCATCGGGCGCAAATCGACGCTCGTCGCGTCGCTGCTCGTGATGGGCGTATCCACCACCGCAATCGGCTTCGTGCCCGGCTACGACGCGATCGGCACGCTCGCGCCGGTGCTGCTGTGCGTGCTGCGCTTCGGCCAGGGGATCGGCCTCGGCGGCGAATGGGGCGGCGCCGCGCTGCTCGCGACCGAGCATGCGCCGCAGGGCAAGCGGGGCTGGTTCGGCATGTTCCCGCAGCTCGGGCCCTCGGTCGGCTTCCTGATGTCGAACGGCCTGTTCTTCGCGCTCGCGTTGTCGCTGTCGGACGAGCAGTTCCGCAGCTGGGGCTGGCGCATCCCGTTCCTGGTCAGCGCGGTGCTCGTCGCGCTCGGCCTGTACGTGCGACTCAAGATCACCGAAACGCCCGCGTTCCAGGCCGCGCTCGATCGCAACGAGCGCGTACGCGTGCCGGTCGCGACCCTCGTCACGCAACACTGGCAGCCGACGCTGCTCGGCGCGCTCGCGATGGTCGTCTGCTACACGCTGTTCTATATCTCGACGGTGTTTTCGCTGTCGTACGGCGTGTCGGCGCTGCATATTCCGCGCCAGAGCTTCCTCGGCCTGCTGTGTTTCGCGGTCGTGTTCATGGGACTCGCGACGCCGCTGTCCGCGTGGGCATCCGATCGCTTCGGCCGCAAACCGGTGCTGGTCGTGGGCGCGATCGCCGCGCTGCTGTCGGGTTTCGCGATGGAACCGCTGCTCGGCAGCGGCTCGATGCCGCTCGTCGCGCTGTTCCTGACGATCGAGCTGTTCCTGATGGGCGTGACGTTCGCGCCGATGGGCGCGCTGCTGCCGGAACTGTTCCCGACCAACGTCCGCTATACGGGCGCGGGGGTCGCGTACAACCTCGGCGGGATCCTCGGCGCGTCGATCGCGCCGTACATCGCGCAACTGCTGGCGGCGCGCGGCGGGCTGTCGTGGGTCGGCGGGTATGTATCGGTTGCGGCGGCCATCAGCCTGATCGGCGTGCTGCTGATGCGCGAAACGCGCGACGCGTCGCTCGTCTGAGTCTCCGGGGCGACCCGGGTTGTGCGGTGGCCGGCGCTGCCTATACTCGATCCTGGGTGCGCCGCCGCGCGCCCGGGATCCCGCCCCGATGGAGCCGCCGCCATGAACATCCGCCTCGGCAATGCCGATCTCGTCCTGATCCTCGCGCTTGCGCTCGGTGGCGCGCTCCTGCTCGCGCTGCGCTTCCGGCCGAAGACGTGGCGCGGCCTCGTGTTCGAGGCGCTGCTGGCGAACCTGGCGGCGATCGCCGCCGTCGTCACGGTCGAGGCGCTGCTCGCCTGAACCGGCCCGCCCCGCTTCGTCAGGCGGTCAGTCGCGCGCGCAGCGCGCCGTAGGCCGGGCAGACCGCACCGATCGCGTCCAGCGCCTCCCCGACAGACGGCACCGTGCCCGGCTCGCCGATGGACAGGGCATTCGGCGCGCCGCCGATCCCGCAATGGTGCCGCGACGTCGCAACGAAGATCATCACGGTCGGCCGCTGCAACGCGTGCGCCATGTGCACGAACCCCGTATCGACCCCCACCACGAGCGCAGCCCGGCCAAGCGCCGCGCCGAGTTCGCGCACCGTCATCGCGGGCAGCACGACCGCCCCCGGCGCGCGTGCGGCGATGTCCTGCGCGTCGTCGTGCTCGGCAGCCGATCCCCACGGCAGCAGCACGCGCACGCCGCGCGCCATCATCTGCGTGGCGAGCGCGGCCCAGTGATCGGCCGGCCATTTCTTGTCGGGGTTGGACGTCGCATGGAACAACAGCATGAACGGTGCACCGTCGGTCACGGCCGTCGGCAGGTTCGCGTCCTGCGGCGGGACGATACCGTACGTGGCGATGCCCTCGGGCGCGTAACCGAGCGCCTCGCCCGCGCTCACGCGCATCCCGTGCCACGCATCGCAGTCCGGCCGCGGGCCGAAGCGATGCGAATACGCGAAGCGGGCGCCCGTTTCGCCGAGATCCTGCGTCTGGTAGCCGACGCGGCGCGCGGCGCGCGCCAGCGCCGAAATGATCGCGCTCTTGTAGACGCCGTGCAGGTCGATCACCGCATCGTAGCGGTGCGCCCGCAGCGCGCCGATCGACGCCGAGATCGCCTTCAGGTCGCCGCGATTGCGCATCTTCTTGAAACGGCGCAGCGGCGCGCAAAGGACACGGCTGACGCCCGGATGCCAGCGCACGACCTCCGCGCACGATTCGTCCACCGCCCAGTCGACCGTTACGCCGGGAAAGGCGCGATGCAGATCCGCCACGACAGGCAGCGTCTGGACGACGTCGCCGAGCGACGTCACTTTCACGATGAGGATGCGTTTCACGTTTGCGGGGAATAGCCAGCCATTTTGGGATGCTAACGACGGATACCCGCCGCGAACATTACTCTTGAATTACATTTGCAACGAAATGCTACAAGCTTGCGAAACCCTGTCGCCCACTGTGCGACCCCGGTTCCTTTTTATAATGTCTCCTTTGCCCGATGGCCCCGCCGATGCCACGCCCCGCTCTTGCCGCCCTTCCCGCCCTGTTTCCCGCCCTCACCCGTCGCTCGTTGAGGATCTGGCGCCAGTACGGCGTTTTCTGGCTCGGCGCGATTGTCGTCGGCCTTGCGGCCGTACTCTACGCGCGACTGATCGACTGGGGCTATGAAAGCTTCCGCACGATGCGCGATCACGCCGCGTGGCTGCCGCTGCTGCTGACGCCGGCAATCGCCGCGGTGTCGGTATGGATCACGCGCCGCTTCTTCCGCGGCGCCGAGGGCAGCGGCATCCCGCAGGTGATTGCGACGCTGCATGCGCGCCCGAGCGCGTTCGGCTCCCGGCTGCTGACGCTGCGCATCCTGTTCGGCAAGGTGCTGGTGTCGTTCCTCGGCATCCTCGGCGGCTTCACGATTGGCCGCGAAGGGCCGACCGTGCAGGTCGGCGCGGCGCTGATGTTCAACCTGCGGCGCTTCTACCCGCGCTCGAACGCGCAGATCGAACGCCAGCTGGTGCTCGCCGGCGCGGCGGCCGGGCTGTCGGCCGCGTTCAATACGCCGCTCGCCGGAATCGTATTCGCGATCGAGGAGCTGACGCGCAGCTTCTCCGCGCGTGCCAGCGGCGTGCTGATCACCGCGATCATACTCGCCGGCGTCGTCGCGCTCGGCCTGAACGGCAATTACACGTATTTCGGTACGATCGATGCCGGCCCCCATTTCCCGAAACTGCTGGCGCTCGCCGTGCTGGTCACCGCGATCGTGACCGGGATCGCGGGCGGGCTGTTCTGCTGGCTGCTGCTCAACACGGGGCGCTGGCTGCCCGCGCGGCTGCTGGGCCTGTATCGCGAGCGGCCGATCGCGTTCGCCGCGCTGTGCGGCTTCGCGATCGCCGTCGTCGGCCTCGTATCGGGCGGCACGACGTTCGGCAGCGGCTATGCCGAAGCACGCGGCCTGCTCGACGGCAGCCAGCATCTGTCGGTGTTCTACCCGTTCCTGAAAATGGTGTCGATGGTCGCGTCGTACCTGCCGGGCATCCCCGGCGGGATCTTCGCCCCGTCGCTGTCGATCGGTGCAGGGTTCGGCGACCTGCTGCACGTCGTGTTCAGCAACATGAGCCTGCCGATGCTGATCGCGCTCGCGATGGTGGGCTACATGGCGGCCGTCACGCAGTCGCCGATCACGTCGTTCGTGATCGTGATGGAGATGATCAACGGTCACGCACTCGTGATTTCGCTGATGGCCACCGCGTTGGTGTCGAGCCGCGTATCGCGCTTCTTCGCGCCGCCGCTCTACGAAACGCTCGCGCTGCGCTATCTCGCGCCGCCCGTCGCGGCCGCGGAACCGGCTGCGGCAGCCGCGGCGAGCACGACGGTGGCAACCGGCGTCACCGAGCCGCAGGATGCGGCCGCCGCGCCCGCCGACCCGCTCGACACGCTGCGCGACGAAGGTGGTGAAGTGCCGCCCGCCACCGCGCCGACCGAAGGCGCCACCGATGCGCCCGCGCCGCACGACGAGCCGGCCGCGGCCGGGACCAACGACGCGGCGCAGCCCGGCCCGCGCGACGCTCAGTAGATCACGACGGGTGCCGGCCGGTAGTACACGGGCCGCGCCGGCACGACGATGCACCCGGCCAGCGTGATCGCGACGAGCGCGATGGCGATTGCGGTTCTTTTCATCGCCCGCCTCCATCACGCCCAGTGGCCACGGGTCCAGAACCAGTTCGGACCGCGCTGGTCCCAATGGCCCGGCACCCATTGCATGCCGACGCGCTCGGCCTCCCAGTGGCCGCCGATCCACACGTAGCGGCCATGCTCCCAGTGCCAGTGCCCGCGATCCCACACATAGCCCACGCGCGCGGACGGCACGACCTCGTAGCGCACCGGCGGCGGCGCATTCGGCGCGACGATGACGACTTCCTCGGTGCGCACGGCGACCGGCTCGGCGACGACCACGCGGCCCTGCGGCGCGATCACGGGTGTGCCGACGAGAATCTCCTCCGCATGCGCGGCAAGCGGCGCGACGACGGCTGACAGGCTCGCGGCAAGCAGGGCGAGCGAAACGATACGACGTTGAACAGTAGAGACAGCCATCACAACCTCCAGGTTGAACAAGTTACGCGAGCGTATTCGTTCAATGCGGGAGGAGCGATAACGGCCGACAGGCGCCGTGTTACGGCGTGCCCGAAAGTGCAACAGGGCGTAAGACGCGCACGGCGGCGGCTGCCGCCGTGCGGAGGGACACAGGAAGCACTCAGGCCTGCGGGATCTCGATCTTCACTTCGAGGACTTCGAGATCGTCCTGGCGCTCGAGGCTCACGCGGATGTCATCGTTCGAAATATGGACGTACTTCGAGATGACCGCGACCAGCTCCTTCTGCAGCGCCGGCAGGTAATCGGCCGGCGGGCGGCCGCCGACACGCTCGTGCGCGATGATGAGCTGCAGGCGCTCCTTCGCGACAGACGCGGACTTCTTCTTCTCACCGAGGAGAAACGAAAGGATGGACATTGGCGGCCTCCGTTACTTGCTGCCGAAGAGGCGCTGCAGCAGGCCCGGCTTCTGGTAATCGGTGAAGCGCAGCGGCTTGTCTTCACCGAGGAAGCGCGCGACGACGTCCTTGTACGCTTCCGCCACGTCGGTGCCGTCGATATGCACGGCCGGCAGGCCCTGGTTCGACGCATGCAGGACGGCTTCCGACTCGGGCACCACGCCGATCAGCTTGATGCGCAGGATCTCGCTGATGTCCTCGAGCGACAGCATCTCGCCTTCGCTGACGCGCTTCGGGCTGTAGCGCGTGATCAGCAGGTGTTCCTTGATCGGATCCTTGCCTTCGGTCGCACGCTTCGTCTTCGACGACAGGATGCCGAGAATGCGGTCGGAGTCGCGCACCGACGACACTTCCGGGTTCGTGACGATCAGCGCTTCATCCGCGAAGTACATCGCGTGCAGCGCGCCCGCCTCGATGCCGGCCGGCGAATCGCAGACGATGTATTCGAAGTCCATCGCGGCGAGGTCGTTCAGCACCTTCTCGACGCCTTCGCGCGTGAGCGCATCCTTGTCGCGCGTCTGCGACGCCGGCAGGATGAACAGGTTCTCGCACTTCTTGTCCTTGATCAGCGCCTGGTTCAGGTTCGCTTCGCCCTGGATCACGTTCACGAGGTCGTACACCACGCGGCGCTCGCAGCCCATGATGAGATCGAGGTTGCGCAGGCCGACGTCGAAGTCGATCACGGCCGTCTTGTGGCCGCGCAGCGCGAGACCGGACGCAAAGCTCGCGCTCGTCGTCGTCTTGCCCACGCCGCCCTTGCCCGAGGTCACCACGATGATTTTTGCCATTTACCCAATACCCTGTGTTCGTCAATGAGAGCCGATCGATCCGGAGCGCACCGCGTGTATTACGTCAGGCGCAGCGGTTCGATCATCAGTTTTTCCTCTTCGAGCCGGATCTGCACCGCTTTCCCCAGTACATCGGCGGGCAACGGGTTCTCGGTTGTCCGATAGATACCCGCGATCGAAATCAGTTCCGGCTCGAGACACGTGCAGAAAATGCGCGCGTCGTGATTGCCGTGCACGCCCGCGAGTGCGCGGCCGCGCAACGGCGCGTAGATGTGGATATTGCCTTCCGCGATGATCTCCGCGCCGTGACTGACCGGCGCGAGCACCACGAGGTCTCCTTTCGCGTAAATCTGCTGCCCCGAACGCAACGGCCGGTCGATCACGAGCGTCTGGCCGCCCGGCTGGTTCGACACCGGCACCGGCTCGGACGCCTGCTCGGGCGCCACCGCGGCTGCCGCAGCGACGACGGCCTCGGCGACCGGCGACGCTTCCGCGCCCTCGGCCGGTTTCGCGGCCGGCGCGCG
>NZ_ASSI01000326.1:0-732 GCF_000466765.1 Burkholderia sp. AU4i
GGTCGTGAAAGTTCGTCAGTTCATTGGTACCGCGCTCGTTCTGGCGCTGATCAGCCCGATCGCGCACGCGGACATGTCGGAAGTGAAGCAGGGCATCAAGCGCGATTCGAAGGAAGCCGCGCACAAGACCGGCGAGGCGGCCCGCAGCTTCGGCCACGCGACCGCGAGTGCCGCGAAGGCGGTCGGTCACGGCGTCGCGCATGCGTCGCGCGAAGGCTGGGATGCCACCAAGCGCACGACGAAGCGGATCTTCCACAAGAACGGCTCCGGCGAGTCGGGCGGAAAGAGCGATTGACGACGGACATCGCGCGCATCGCCTTGCGGCATGCGCGCGATGCGTAACCACGCGTCAACGGTGATGCGTGACTGCCGCCATGCCGCCGCCGTCAACGCGCGCCGCGCATGCGGCGTGCCGGCCTGTCCCGCACGCGCGCGAAACACGTGCCGTAAGCGACGAGCCAGCAATCGCGATGATCGAAGTTCCGCAGCAGCCGCGCACGGCGCCGTTCGAGCCAGAAGAGCGAGATCGCCATCGTCAGCGCGACGGCCAGTGCCGCGCCGCCGATCGCGAGTCCCATCCACGTGTCGCTCATGCCTTCTCCGGAATGCGGGGCCGCACCGGCACACCTGTGCCGCCGCGGCACTGGAACCAGCGGAACACGGCCCGGCACGGGCATGCGCGCCGTCCGGGCCGCCGTGCGTCAGTGCATGTGCTGGCCGCCGTTGATCGCG
>NZ_ASSI01000327.1:0-10642 GCF_000466765.1 Burkholderia sp. AU4i
TTGGCGTTTGGCGTTTGGCGCTTTTACACGCGTTCACGCACGTTCAGGCATCGGCGCAACCCGCATCCGGCAACGGCCGGAAAATCCGGCCGTCCGTCTCGACGGCCGCGCCCAGCAGCCGCGCGAGCCCCTTCGCGCCTTCGCGCATCACGACGTCGTGATTCCATCGGAACAGCGGCCGACCCAGCGGCTCCAGCCAGTTCATCCAGCGCACGTGCGTGCGGATGTGCCAGTCGTAGCTCACGATCGTGCGCGCGCCGTCGGCGGCGAACGACCAGCATCCGTCGCCCTCGATCGCGCCGCTCGCGCGGCCTTCGAGCGCATGACGCGGCTCGACGCGTCGCACGCGCATGTCGAAGGTCAGCCGGTACGGCAGCGCGCCCTTCCACGTGTACCGGTGCAGCGCGCCGACGCCGCGCACGTCGCCCGGTTCGATCTCGACGGTACGAACGGCGCCCTTCCACCAGTCGGGCCAGCGGTCGACCTGGTAGATCGCGTCCCACACCGCCGCGAGCGGCGCGTCCACGCGCCAGGTCGTCGAGAACCGGTATTCCGCCATGCGGCCTCCGGCATGCCCGTCAGGGGCATGAGTCAGTGCACCGTTCAGGGCGCGAAGAAACGTTCGGGAAACGCGACGTCGATCTCGACGTCGTCGAGCGTCACGGTCTCCAGCGGCACGTCGCCATCGTCCGCGAAGCTGACGACCTTCAGCGGAAAACCGTCCTCGGTATCCAGCCAGAGCCGGTAGCGATGCACGCCGTCGACCGCATGCGCGGGCGCGCCCGTGACCGACACGCGCAGCGCGGTCCGGCCGCCGACGGCCTCCTCGCCTTCGGTCACCGTCGAGCCGCCCTCCTGCAGCGCATGAACGTTGCGCAACAGTTCGCCGACGTCGGACCGGTCGACCCGGTGGCCGCTGCGGTCGCGCACGAGCGGATTGGACGGCGACAGCGTCAGCGCGGGCGGTGCATGCGCGCCGAACGGGCGCAGCCGCACCTTGCCGTCGCCGGGATCGTACGCAAGCACCGCGCCGTGATGCGGCGACACGAAATCCATCCGGACGAAGCCCGGTTTCAGGTACGCGTAGCGGAATTCCGTATGTTCGCCGCTACGCGCGGACGAGCGGATCGTCGCGCGGTACGAGCGGACGTGGTCGAAATGCGCCTGCGCGATGGTCACGGGATCGGCGGTCATGCTCGCTCCTATCAGGCTCGCGGCCAGCAACGCGGCAATCACGGCGCCGCCTCGACATCGAGCACGCCTTCCATCCCGCGCTCGCGATGGCTGCTGAAAAACAGCAGCCGATGCGTGCAATAGTAGGCGAACCGGCCCGGCTGCGCAGGCGTGAAGCGAAACGTCTTCGGCGTCGTGCCGAGTTCCGTGTGCACCGTGATGCCGGCCTGCGGCGCATCGATTTCGAAGCTGTGCGGCACCAGGCCGGGCTCGGCCGACACGGTCAGCTCGACCGGCACGTTCGCCCGCACGATCACGTGGTTCGGCCGGAAGAAATAACTGCCGCCGACGATCGCGACCCGCTGCACGCCGTCGGCATCGACGGGCACGCGCACGGGTGCGTCACCCTCCGCCCGGGCAAGCGGCGTGCCCGCGGCGAGTGCCGCCAGCAACGGGATCAGCACGAGCCCCTTCGTCATCGTCATCTTCATCGCTTGCTCCGTACCGGCGCCGTGCGCGTCACCCCTTCCACGCGTCGGTCTGGCCGCCGAGCTCACCGCACGCTTCGATCGCGAGTTCACGCAGGCGCCGTTCATCGCCCCGGCCGGACAATGCGTAACCCATCCCGCGATCCGACCAGAAATACGTGTAGCGGTCGCCGGCCGACATCGCCCGCGGTGCGACGCGCCGTGCGTCGTAGGCCGTCATGTAAAGCGTCACGCGCTCGCCGTCCGCGCGCTGGTACATGAGTTGCGCGGCCGGCCCCGCGTCGCCCGGGAGCAGCCGGCCGCCGAGCAGCGCGTAGCCGTATTCGTCGAGCGACGGCGCGCGCACGGGCCGCCCGAGACGCGCGGACAGCCACCCGGCGAGGCGTTCCGAGTCGCCCGCTCCGACTTCGACCGGATGTTCGCGATCGGCCACGTACGTCGCGTATGCGACATCCGCACGCGCGGCGAACGCCGGTTCTCTGTCGAGCGCGACCCAGCCCGCATGCAGCGCGATGCCGATCAGCAGCCCGGCCGCGAGCCCCGCGAGCGCGTAGGCGATCCCGCGCCGACGCGGCGCGCGGCGCTGCACGAACAGCGCGGGCGCGGCACCCGGCAGCGGAAACAGCGCCTGCAGCGCGTCGCGCTGCGCCCGGTAATGCGCGAATCGTTCGGCCTCCTCCGGATCAGCCTGCACCCGCTCGAGCATCTCGTTTCGCTCGCGCCCGGACAGCTCGCCGTCCAGCAACGCGGACAGCAGTTGCGCCGACGCATCGTCGTCCCGCTCGTCGTTCGAAGGTTTGCGCGGTTCGTCCATCATGTCTTCCCGATCACCCGTAACGCGGCCGTGCCGTGCGCCGACGGCTCGTCCGACAGCATCGCGCGCATCTGCCCGCGCGCCCGTGCGAGGCGCGACATCACCGTTCCCACCGGGACACCGAGCACCTGTGCGGCATCGCGATAACTCAACTCCTCGAGCGCGACCAGCAGCAACACCTCGCGCTGCTCGACCGGCAGCCGGTACAGCGCGCGCTGCACGTCGCGCAGCACCAGCCCGCCGATCTCGCCGGCCGGCGCGGCCATCGTCTGCCACGGCGCCGTCGCATCGTCGACCGCGATCTCGTGCCGCGCGCGCAACTGGTCGATGAAGCGGTGCCGCAGCAGCGTCAGCAGCCACGCGCGCAGGTTGCCACCGTCGCGCGGCGGGCGGTTCAGTGCACGCTCGAGCGTGTCCTGCACGAGATCGTCCGCCCAGGCGCGGTCGCCCGTCAGCGCACGCGCATAGCGCGTGAGATGCGGCAGCCACACCAGCAGATCCGATTCATAGCTCATCAGGATGCCTCGCGCACCGCCACGCGGTCACGGGCGCGCAACGTGCCACATGCCGCCGATCCCGTCGCCGCCCGCGTCGCCGGGCTTGCGATCCTGCTTCCAGCGATACAGCGGGCGCCCGCGATACGCCCATTGCTTGCGGCCGTCGTCGCGCGCGACGAGACTCAGCGCACCCGCGGCCTTGTCGTACGCGTCGGCGAGCGCGGGCGGCCAGTTGGCCGCGCACGCGCTGTCGCAGGCGCTCTTGCCGGGCGCGTCGCGATCGAACACGTAGAGCGTCATGTGATCTTCGTCGACCAGTTTGCCGTCGCCGGCACGGGGCGGTTCCGCGGCGGCCGGCCGCACGATAGCCGCCGTCAGCGCGGCGGCAACGAGTATCCGTTTCATGTCCTTTCTCCTTGGCACGGCATCGCGACACGGCGGCACCGGCAGGAACGATCGGCTTCGTCACGACGATTATCCCGCCGGCCGGCGCTGCCGGGATTCGGTATGTAAACGGACGAAGGAGGCCGAATATTCCGCGTCGGCCGACGAACGCCGGCCGCGGCCGTTCACGCGACGAAAGAAAGCGCGCCCCAAAAAGGACAACGCGGCATGACATCCCTGTCATGCCGCGTTGCGCGACCCGTTGCGCACGGCGGCCGATCTCGCGCCGCCGAGCGTGTCCGGCCGTTTACTTCGGCAGTGCGCCCGTCAGCGACTGGAGCAGCGACGACACCGGTGCGAGCGGGTTGCCCGGCGCGCTGTTGCCCGAATGCGGCGTGACCGACAGGCCCGGCGCGGAGCCGAGCGCCGTGCCCACCGTCGTGCCGACCGCGTTGACGACAGTCGCCGTCGCGTTGCCGCCCGTCGTCAGCAGCGAGCCAACCGCACCCGCCGTGCCGCCGGCTGCGTTCGCGCCCGAGCCGAGCAGGCTGCCGCCCGCCGCTGCCGTCGAACCGGCCGCGCCCGACAGCGCGCCGGCCGCCTGCCCGAGGGCCACCGGACCGTTCGCGAGTGCGCCCGTCACCGAACCGAGCGCACCGGTCAGTGCGCCGGCCGCGTTGCTGCCGCCCGTCAGGCCGCTCACGAGGTTCGTGATCGGTGCGATCGGGTTGTTGCCCGCCGCGCCCGACAACGTGCCGACGACCTGGTTCACGACGCCTTGCACCGGCGCCAGCGGGTTCGACCCGCCGAGGTTGCCGAGCGTACCGACGACCTGGTTCACGACGCCCTGCACCGGCGCCAGCGGGTTCGTGCCGCCGAGGTTGCCGAGTGCGCCCACGACGGAGCCGACCGCGTTACCCAGTGCGTTCGTGGCCGTGCCGACCGCATTGCTGTTGCCCAGCGTTCCGACGACCTGGTTCACGACACCCTGCACCGGCGCCAGCGGATTCGAGCCACCGAGGTTGCCAAGGCTGCCGAGTGCGCCCGTCACCGAGCCGAGCGCACCGGTCAGCGCGCCAGCCGCGTTGCCGCCCGTCGGCAGTGCGTTCTGCAGGCCGTTGACGAGGTTCGTGATCGGCGCGATCGGGCTGCCGCCACCGGCGCCGGACAGCGTGCCGACGACCTGGTTCACGGCGCCTTGCACCGGCGCCAGCGGATCCGAGCCGCCGAGCGTGCCCGCGAGTTGCGTGACGACTCCTTGCACCGGCGCCAGCGGGCCGCCCGCGCCGCCGACGTTGCCGAGCGTGCCCGTGATCGTGTTGACCGCGTTGCTCAGCGTGCCGGCCGGGTTGCCGCTGCCGAGCGTACCGGTGACCTGGTCGACGACGTTCTGGATCGGGGCCAGCGGGTTCGCGCCGCCGCCGATGCCGCCCAGTGCGCCCGTGACCGTGCCGAGTGCGCCGGTCAGCGCGCCTGCCGGGTTGCCGCTGCCGAGCGCACCCGTGACCTGGTTCACGACACCTTGCACCGGGGCCAGCGGGTTCGAGCCGCCGCCGATACCGCCCAGTGCGCCCGTGACCGTGCCGAGTGCGCCGGTCAGCGCGCCTGCGGGGTTGCCGCTGCCGAGCGCACCCGTGACCTGGTTCACGACACCTTGCACCGGCGCCAGCGGGTTCGAGCCGCCGCCGATGCCGCCCAGTGCGCCCGTGACCGTACCGAGTGCGCCGGTCAGTGCGCCTGCGGGGTTGCCGCCGCCGAGCGCGCCCGTGACCTGGTTCACGACGCCTTGGACCGGGGCCAGCGGGTTCGAGCCGCCACCGATACCGCCCAATGCGCCCGTGACCGTACCGAGTGCGCCGGTCAGCGCGCCTGCAGGGTTGCCGCTGCCGAGCGCACCCGTGACCTGGTTCACGACACCTTGCACCGGGGCCAGCGGGTTCGAACCGCCGCCGATACCGCCCAGTGCGCCCGTGACCGTACCGAGTGCGCCGGTCAGTGCGCCTGCGGGGTTGCCGCCGCCGAGCGCGCCCGTTGCGGTACCGAGTGCGTTGCTTAGCGTCCCGGTCGCCGTGTTCAGTGCGCCGGTCAGCGCACCCGCGGGATTGCCGCCGCCGATAGCGCCCAATGCGCCGAGTGCCCCCGTCACGTTGCCGATTGCACCGCTTACCGTGCCGGCCGGATTGCCAGCACCGAGCTCACCCGCCACGGTACCGAGCGCACCCGTCAACGCACCGGCGGGATTGCCACCGCCGAGTGCGCCGGTCACTTGATTGACGACACCTTGAACCGGCGCCAGCGGATTCGCGCCACCACCGACATTGCCCAGCGCACCGGTCACCGTACCGAGTGCCCCCGTCAACGCACCGGCCGGGTTGCCACCGCCGAGTGCGCCCGTTACTTGATTCACCACGCCCTGCACCGGCGCCAGCGGATTCGCGCCGCCACCGACATTCCCTAGCGCACCGGTCACCGTACCGAGTGCCCCCGTCAACGCACCAGCCGGGTTACCACCGCCGAGTGCACCCGTCACTTGATTGACGACGCCTTGAACCGGCGCCAGCGGATTCGCCCCGCCGCCGACGTTGCCCAGCGCCCCCGTCACCGAGCCAAGGGCCCCCGTCAACGCACCTGCCGGGTTGCCGCCACCGAGTGCGCCCGTGACTTGATTCACCACGCCCTGCACCGGCGCCAGCGGATTCGCCCCACCACCGACATTGCCCAGCGCACCGGTCACCGTACCGAGTGCCCCCGTCAGCGCACCAGCCGGGTTACCACCGCCGAGTGCACCCGTCACTTGATTGACGACACCTTGAACCGGCGCCAGCGGATTCGCCCCGCCGCCGACATTGCCCAGTGCCCCCGTCACCGTGCCAACCGCATTGCCCAACGCACCCGTCGCCGTATTCAGCGCACCGCTCAACGCGCCAGCCGGGTTGCCGCCGCTCAGCGCACCCGTCACCTGGTTCACCACACCCTGAACCGGCGCGAGCGGCTGCACCGTGCCGCCGCCACCGCCGAGTGCACCCGTCACCGCCCCCACGGCGCCCGACAGTGCCTGGCCGGGATCGCCAAGGGACGTCTGGATCGCGCCCGCTCCGCCCGCCGCCACGGTGACCGAACCCAGCGGCGACGTCCCCGTCGCGACCAGCCCGACCGAGACGCTGTTCGTCGGCGGGTTGACGATCACTTGCGGGATCGGCAGCCCATCAAGGGGCCCCGCCACCGCGGAACCCGAAGCCAGTACCCCGAACACCGTCGCGACCGACAGCGCTGCACCCGTCAATTTCAGATTTTGTCCCATCTTTGTTTTTCCCCATCTCAGTTGGCACAACGTTGATAAAGCATGGGGACGGATTGCACGAAGTGTGCCAATTCGAAAAACCGGATTGATTCGTCTGTCTATTGGCAAGCAATAACGCTTTTTTAATCGATTTCAGACGAAAATCGCGACTCCGGCATCACAATCATCTGATGAAAAAGGGCGGCATAGCCCGGATGTAACGTAACGTTTGCGAGCCCCGTGGTAACGTGTTCCGGTACATTCCACGTAACACCGGAACGCGCCGCCGGGGTGGTGCATCAGACCGTCACGAGCGGCTGCCGATTACACATTTCAGCAAAATGAAAATGCATTGATAAATCGCCGATTTGCTGATTTTCTTTATTTGGCGATCATCTTTCTTGCCGATTACGCAGATCATTTCCGATTGCGTGATTTCCGGTAATTCGGATAGCAGAATGAAACATTGTAAAGGCCGCATCGCAACCGGCGCGCGCGCGAGGCTGCGCGCGCCGCGGGATCAGCCGAAGCGTGCGGGCCGGTACGGATGGGGATCGATATAGGTCGGCGCGCCCGTCATCATTTCGGCGAGCAGGCGCCCGGTTGCGGGGCCGAGCGTGAGCCCGTGGTGACAATGGCCGAATGCGAACCACAGGTGGCGATGGCGCGGCGCGGGCCCGATGACCGGGCGCATGTCGGGCGTGCACGGCCGCATCCCGAGCCACGGCTCGGGATCGAGCCGCTCGCCGATGCCGAACGCGTCGCGCGCCAGCGGTTCCGCACGCGCGAGCTGCACGCCGGTCGGCGGTGCGCCGCGCAGCGCGATCTCGACACCGGTCGTGAGCCGCAGCCGTCCGCCTTCCATCGGCGCGACGACGAAACCTTCCTCGGTATCGCACACGGGCACGTTCAACGGTGCGCGTGTCGGCCGGTAGTGCATGTGGTAGCCGCGCTTCGCGCGCAGCGGAATCCGGTAGCCGAGCGGCGCGAACACGTGATCGGACCACGGCCCGAGCGCGACCACCGCCGAGCGCGCCGAGACCGGCCCATGTTCGGTACCGACCTGCCAGCCGTCCTCCACCTGCGCGAGCGTCTTGGCATCGCCGCGCACGAACGTGCCGCCGTCGCGCTCGAACAACCGCGCGTAGGCCTTGGTCAGCCCGCCCGGGCTCGACACGGTCTTCGGGTCCTGCCAGTGGAATGCGCCGCAGAACGCGTCGCTGACGCCGGGCTCCGTCGCGCGCAGCGCACGTGCGTCGAGCACCGTCATCCGCAAGCCGTGCGCGTCGGCCACGCGCTGCTGCACGCGCGCTTCCGCATCGAACAGCGCGGGCGACCGGAACGCTTCGATCCACCCGCCGTCGTGCACGAGCGGCTGCGCATCGGTACGCGCGAGCAGCGCGTCGTGCTCGACGACGCTCGCCGCGACGAGCGGCAGCAGGTCGCGCGCGGCGGCCGCGAGCCGCTGCGGCGACGATTCGCGCCAGAAGCGCGCGAGCCAGCCCGCATACGCGGGCAGCGCGCGGTAGTCCCAGTAGAGATCGACCGAGCGGTTGCGCGCATAGCGCAGCAACGTGCCGAGCCGGCGCGGAAACGCGTACGGCACGACCGACGAGCGTTCGATCAGCCCCGCATTGCCGTGGCTCGTTTCCTCGCCCGGCGCGCGCCGGTCGACGAGCGCGACGCGCAACCCGCGATCCTGCAGATGCAGCGCTGACGACACGCCGACGATGCCGGCCCCCAGAACGATGACGTCGAAATCCATGGTTCCCCGTACTGCGTCGAGATTCGATGCGGCACGCGCCGGCCCGGCGGCCGGCGCGCGGCGGTCATTACTTCGCGACGATGTCGCGCTTGAAGTACTTCTGCGACAGCGCGCCGAGCGTGCCGTCCTTCTTCAGCGCTTCGAGCGCGCCGACGATCTTCGCCTGCAGCGCCTTGTCGTTCTTGCGCATCCCGAAGCCCGTGCCTTCGCCGAGCGTCGCCGGATCCTTCAGCGGCTCGCCGACGATCTGGTAGTCGCGGCCGGCCGGCTTGTCGAGGAAACCGTCCTGCGCGGTCTGCGCTTCCTGCACGGCCGCGTCGAGACGACCCGCGACGAGATCGGCGTAGATCTGGTCCTGATCCTGGTACGACACGACGGCCACGCCCGCGTTGGCCCAGTGCGCCTTCAGGAAATCCTCCTGTGACGAGCCCTGCAGCACGCCGACGTGCTTGCCGCGCAGGCTCGCGACGTCGGGCCGCAGCGGCGAGCCGTGCTTCGCGACCATCACGATCGGCACCACGTAGATCGCCGGCGTGAAGTCGATGCTCTGCTTGCGCTTCGCGGTGATGTTCATCGCCGAATTGATCGCGTCGAACTTGCGCGCCTGCAGCGCCGGAATCAGGCCGTCGAACGAATTCTCGACCCACACGCACTTCATGTTCAGCTTCGCGCACACCGCGTTGCCGATGTCGACGTCGAAACCCTGCAGCTGACCGGCCGGCGTCTTGCTCTCGAACGGCGGATAGGCGGCTTCGATCCCGAAGCGCAACGTGGTCTGTTCGGCGTGGGCCGTGACGGCCGCACAGGCGAGCGCCGCAGCGGCGCAGAGGGAGAGCTTCCAGTTCATGACGGTCCTTCCGTTCTGGATTGAGGCGATGAAGATCGGTACACGACGGCCGCGGCCGGGCGCCGGATCGGCATTCGAAGCAGGCGGTCGCCACGCGGCGCCGCGTCGTGTCCTGCACGCGAAATATAGACTCAAAGTCCAGGATAGACTATAGGGGATACGAGAATCGTGCCCCGATACGCGTCGTCGGAAATTCGCCCGACATCGAAAACACCCTTGATTTATCGATGTTTTTCCAGAATCTCGCGATAACACACAGTCTCGAAAAGAAAAATTCTCCCGATTTCGTTTGTCTATATTAGACTTTTCGTCCATAACGAACTCTGCCGGACACGTCGATCGAGACAGTCCAGTCCGGCCCCGACCGGAGATGTCCTCATGACGCAAACCGCCCCGACCCTGCCGCTGACCGTCGACGAAGCCGCGGTGCGCGCGGCCCTGCCGTCGCTCGACGTGCTCGGCACGCTGCGCAGCATGTTCGCGTCGCTCGCCGCGGCGCGCGCGGTGCAGCCGCCGCAAACGCTCACGCTGTTTCCCGGGCAGGCCGGCGACTTCATCACGTATCTGGGCGCGCTCGCCGACGCGCAGGTGTTCGGCGCGAAGCTGTCGCCGTACGTCGTGACGGGCGGCAAGCCCATCGTCACCGCGTGGACCGCGCTGATGTCGATGCGCACGGGCCAGCCGCTGATGTGGTGCGACGCGGGCCTGCTGACGGTCGAGCGCACGGCCGGCACGACCGCGCTCGCGGTCGATTGTCTCGCGCCGCGCAACGCGCGCCATCTCGCGATCGTCGGCGCGGGCGCGGTCGGCCTCGCGCATCTGCGGCACACCGCGGGACTGCGCGACTGGGAGACGATCCGCGTGTACTCGCCCGCGCTCGCCGGCGACGCGGGGCAGCAGGCGGCGCTCGCGCAGCTCGACCCGCGCGCACGCGCCGCGGCGAGCGTCGAAGCCTGCGTGCGCGACGCGGACGTCGTGATGCTGTGCACGTCGTCGGGCACGCCCGTGCTCGGCGACGGGATGCTCACGCGCCCCGCGCTCGTCACGTCGATCAGCACGAACGTCGCACGCGCGCACGAGATCCCGCCCGCGTGGCTGCCCGGCATGGACGTGTACTGCGACTACCGGCACACGACGCCCGCGAGCGCCGGCGAAATGCAGATCGCGACGGCCGAGCACGGCTGGGAAGCCGCGCGGATCGCCGGCGACCTGCCCGCGCTCGTCGCCGGCACCTGCCCGGCACCGTCGTACGCGCGTCACGCATTCTTCCGCTCGATCGGCCTCGGGCTCGAGGACATCGCGATCGCGCACGCGCTGTACACGCACCTGACGCGCGCATGAGCGGCACGCGAGCGCGGGGCCGATACAATGGCGCAACCGCCGCGGCGGTTGCG
>NZ_ASSI01000328.1:0-7922 GCF_000466765.1 Burkholderia sp. AU4i
GCATTGGTGGTATTGGCCGCCGGGGCCGGGTTGGCGGAACCCGGCGTCGCGCGCGGCGCCGGCAACGCCGACGCGGCGCGGGCGGCCGCCATGCGTGCGGCGAAGGCCGGCTGCGGGGCCGGCCGCACGGGATTCGACGCGGGTTCGGCCGTGCCGGCGACGACCGTCGCGATCGCAGTCGGATCGGCGGCACGCGGCGCGCCGTATCCGGCGTTCGCGCGGGCGGCTGCGTAGACGGGGCGGGGCGCGGGCGCCGGTGCCGGTGCCACAGCAGCCGGTGGCGGGACGGTCGTCACGACCATCGTGCCGGCCGGTTGCGGCGCGTAGCCGGTGCTGGCGGCACCCGTGCCGCTCGTCGAGCGACCCGCGTCCGGCGCGAGGCCCGCACCCGGCGCCATCGCCGCATTCCCGGCGAACTGCCCGCCGCTTGCCGCATTGGCGTGCGCGAGCGCGGTTTCGGCCGTCTCGCCGCGCCCGGGAATCACGATCATCCCGTCGTCCGCGTGCGCGGCCGGGGCGGCGATCCACAGCGCCGCGGCGAGCGCAAAGGCACGCGCAAACGCACGCCGGACGTGCATGAGCCGCCCGTTCCTTCCGCGAAGTGCGCTGCCAGTCATCGCCCGATCCCCGATCCGTTGCTCCGCTTCGCATTCTAGGGAGCGGGGCCGTCGCGCAAACGATGAATAGAGGGGGCCTTTGCCGCGTTATTCGCCCGATTGCCGGTTGCGTCCGGCGCCTACCATCGCTGTCATGGAAAAAAGCCTCTCGGGTCGCCATCCGGCGCGAGGGGCGTGCAGCGCTTCATACGGAGAGACGCACACATGCTGGACAAACTCGATGCGGAATTCGCGTTCGGCCGACAGGCGCTCGACGTGCGCGCCTACCGGCAGGAACTGCTGTCGTCGAACATCGCGAACTCCGACACGCCCGGCTACCAGGCCCGCGACGTCGATTTCGCGTCGACGCTCGCGCGCTCGCTGAAGCAGGCCAATGGCGGCCTCGCGCCGAGCAACGCCGCGCAACTGCCGATGACGCAGCCGGCCGGCGTGACGAGCGGCATGTCGATGGTGTCGACGGCGGCGGGCCACATGGCCGGCACCGCGAAGCTGATCCCGACGGGCGGCCCGGCGGACGACTACGGCCGCGCGCAGTACCGGATGCCGCTGCAGCCGTCGCTCGACGGCAACACGGTCGATCTCGACGTCGAGCGCGTGCAGTTCGCGAACAACGCGCTGCACTACCAGACCGGGATGACCGTGATGACCCAGCAGATCAAGGCGATGATCGCCGCGATCACGACGAACCAGTGACGGCGCGCGCCGCCTCCGAATCCGAGCAAAAGGAGCTTCCATGCCTTCGTTGATGAACATCTTCGGCGTCGCCGGCTCGGCGCTGTCCGCGCAGTCGCAGCGCCTGAACGTCACCGCGTCGAACCTCGCGAACGCCGACAGCGCGACCGGCCCCGACGGCAAGCCGTACAAGGCCAAGCAGGTCGTGTTCGCGACCGACCCGATCGGCGGCGCGCGCACCGCGTCCGGCCAGGGCGTGGGCGGCGTGCGCGTGACGAAGGTGATGGACGACCCGTCGCCGATGAAGTCGACCTACGACCCGTCGAACCCGGCCGCCGACGCGAACGGCTACGTGCAGATGCCGAACGTCGATCCGGTGCAGGAGATGGTGAACATGATCTCGGCGTCGCGCTCGTACCAGGCCAACGTCGAGACGCTGAACACCGCGAAGACGCTGATGCTCAAGACGCTGACGATCGGCTCGTAAGCCGCGCGCCGACCGACCTTACAGACCCGACAGTTCCGAAAGTCCAGACAGAAGGCCACCCAGGATGACTTCCTCCAGCACGACGATCGGCAGCAACGGCACGAACGTGTCGAACCTGCCGACCGACACGATGAACACCAACAACGTGTCGTCGACCAACGGCACGTCGGCGAGCGACCTGCAGGCGACGTTCCTGAAGCTGCTCGTCACGCAGCTGCAGAACCAGGATCCTACGAGCCCGGTCGACAGCTCGCAGATGACGTCGCAGCTCGCGCAGATCAACACGGTGAGCGGCATCGCGCAGCTGAATACGTCGCTCACGTCGCTGTCGTCGCAGCTCACGGCCGGCCAGCAGACGCAGGCCGCGCTGCTGATCGGCACGAACGTGCTCGCGCCGGGCAACGCGGTCGCGGTGAAGGGCGGCGCGGCGTCGCCGTTCGGCGTGTCGCTGTCGAGCTCGGTGTCGAACCTGACGATCACCGTGAAGAACGCGGCGGGCACCGTGGTGAACACGATCAAGGCGGGCGCGCAGTCGGCCGGCACCGTGCCGTTCAACTGGACGCCGACCGACTCGGCGGGCAACGCGCTGCCGGACGGCAAGTACACGGTCAGCGCGTCGTACACCGACAGCAACGGCACGCCGCAGCCGGCCACGACGCTCGCGGCCGCGACGGTGCAGAGCGTGATCAAGCAGGCGGACGGCACGGCGGGGCTCGTGCTGTCGAACGGCACGACGGTGGGGCTGACCCAGGTCGCGTCGATCTTCCCGAACACCGCGTCGTCGTCGTCCTCGGCCGGCGGCACCACCACCAACTGATACTGATCGAGCATTCTCGAAACGGAGACCGAAATGGGTTATCAACAGGGTCTGAGCGGCCTCTCGGGTGCATCGAACGCGCTCGACGTGATCGGCAACAACATCGCCAACGCGAACACGGTCGGCTTCAAGTCGAGCACCGCGCAGTTCGCCGACATGTACGCGAACTCGGTCGCGACGTCGACCAACACGCAGATCGGCATCGGGACGCGGCTGAACTCGGTCGAGCAGAACTTCGGCCAGGGCGGGATCACCACGACGAACTCGTCGCTCGACGTCGCGATCAACGGCAACGGCTTCTTCCAGATGTCGAACAACGGCGTGACGACGTACTCGCGCGACGGCACGTTCCAGCGTGACAAGAACGGCTTCATCGTCGACTCGCAGGGCCGCAACCTGATGGGCTACGCAGCCAACGCGGGCGGCGTGATCAACACCGCGCAGACCGTGCCGCTGCAGGCGCCGACGACCAACCTCGCGCCGACCGCGACGACCAAGATCTCCGCGCAGTTCAACCTGAACTCGCAGGACACGGTGCCGACCAAGACGCCGTTCAACGCGACCGACAACACGACGTACAACTACTCGACGTCGATCCAGGTATACGACTCGCTCGGCGGCTCGCAAGCGGTCAACATGTATTTCGTGAAGTCGGCGGCCGGCACGTGGGAAGCATACGCGGGCGTGCAGGGCGGCGCGACGAACGACCTCGGGACGGTCACGTTCAACTCGTCGGGCGCGATCCAGAGCACGACGACGGGCACGCCGGCCACGCCGACCACGTCGCTCGGCCAGTTCCAGTTCACGGTGCCGAACACCGACGGCTCGGCGACGCCGCAGAACCTCACGCTCGACCTGACCGGCACGACGCAGTACGGCGGCAAGGACGGCGTGAACAACCTCGCGCAGGACGGCTTCGCGAGCGGCACGCTGACGACCTACACGATCGGCACCGACGGCAAGCTGACCGGCAACTACTCGAACGGCCAGACGTCCGTGCTCGGCCAGATCGCGCTCGCGAACTTCAACAACCCGAACGGGCTGGTGAACCTCGGCGGCAACCAGTACGCGGAAAGCTCCGCGTCGGGCGTGCCGCAGATCTCGGCGCCGGGCAGCACGAACCACGGCACGCTGCAGGGCAGCGCGCTCGAGAGCTCGAACGTCGACCTCACGTCGCAGCTCGTCAACCTGATCACCGCGCAGCGCAACTACCAGGCGAACGCGCAGACGATCAAGACGCAGCAGACCGTCGACCAGACGCTCATCAACCTGTAAGCGCGGATAACGGGCAGCCATGGACCGACTGATCTACACGGCGATGACGGGCGCGTCGCAGTCGCTCGACCAGCAGGCGATCGTCGCGAACAACCTCGCGAACGCGTCGACGACGGGCTTTCGCGCGCAGCTCGCGACGTATCGCGCGGTGCCGATGAATTTCGGCGACGGCAGCAACATCGACCCGACGACGACGCGCACCTACGTGCTCGCGTCGACGCCGGGCGCCGATTACGCGCCGGGTCCGATCACGCGCACCGGCAACCCGCTCGACGTCGCCGTGCAGGGCGCCGGCTGGCTGGCGGTGCAGGCGGCCGACGGCAGCGAGGCGTACACGCGCGCCGGCAACCTGCATGTCGACGAGAACGGCCAGCTCGTCACCGCGAGCAACCTGCCGGTGGTCGGCAACGGCGGCCCGATCTCGGTGCCGCCGAACGCGGAAGTGACGATCGGCAAGGACGGCACGGTGTCCGCGCTGATGCCGGGCGACCCGCCGACGGCGGTCGCGATCGTCGACCAGATGAAGCTCGTCAATCCCGATCCGGCCACGCTCACGCGCGGCAACGACGGGTTGTTCCGCACCGCCGACGGCAATCCGGCCGACGCCGACCCGAGCGTGGTCGTCACGCCGAATTCGCTCGAGGGCAGCAACGTCAACCCGGTGACCGCGATGGTCGCGATGATCGACAACGCGCGCGCGTTCCAGCTTCAGTCGAAGCTGATCCAGACGGCCGACCAGAACGAGCAGTCGGCGAACCAGCTGCTCAACTTCAGCTGAGCGCCCGCGCCAGCCCACGCAGGAGAATTGACAAGTGAACCGTTCGCTCTACATCGCCGCCACCGGCATGAATGCGCAGCAGGCGCAGATGGACGTGATTTCGAACAACCTCGCGAACACCAGCACGAACGGCTTCAAGGCGTCGCGCGCGGTGTTCGAGGATCTGCTGTACCAGACCATCCGCCAGCCGGGCGCGAACTCGACGCAGCAGACCGAGCTGCCGTCGGGCCTGCAGCTCGGCACCGGCGTGCAGCAGGTCGCGACCGAGCGCCTGTACACGCAGGGCGGCCTCACGCAGACCGGCAACTCGAAGGACGTCGCGATCAACGGCGCGGGCTTCTTCCAGGTGCTGATGCCGGACGGCACGAACGCGTACACGCGCGACGGCTCGTTCCAGACCAACGCGCAGGGCCAGCTCGTCACGTCGAGCGGCTACCAGATCCTGCCGGCGATCACGATCCCGCAGAACGCGACGTCGCTGACGATCGGCAAGGACGGCGTCGTGTCGGTCACGCAGGCGGGCTCGACCAACTCGGTGCAGATCGGCTCGCTGCAGATCGCGACCTTCATCAACCCGGCCGGCCTCGAGGCGCGCGGCGAGAACCTGTTTTCCGAGACCACGTCGTCGGGCGCGCCGAACGTGTCGCAGCCGGGCCTGAACGGCGCGGGCGTGCTCAACCAGAACTACGTCGAAGCGTCGAACGTGAACGTCGTGCAGGAGCTCGTCAACATGATCCAGACGCAGCGTGCCTACGAGATCAACAGCAAGGCCGTGACGACGTCCGACCAGATGCTGCAGACCGTCACGCAGATGAAGAGCTAACCGGAAAGTCCCGTCGTCGCCATGAAGCAGGTTCGCCTCCTCCCGTCAGCCACCGTCCGCGCCGCGTGCGCGGTCGCGGTGGCGGCGCTCGCCGCCGGTTGCGCGCAGATTCCGCGCGATCCGATCATCCAGCAGCCGATGACGGCGCAGCCGCCGGCGCCGATGTCGATGCAGGCGCCCGGCTCGATCTACAACCCCGGTTACGCGGGGCGGCCGCTGTTCGAGGATCAGCGGCCGCGCAACGTCGGCGACATCCTGACGATCATGATCGCGGAGAACATCAATGCGACCAAGTCGTCGGGCGCGAACACGAACCGGCAGGGCAACACCGACTTCAACGTGCCGACGGCCGGCTTCCTCGGCGGGCTGTTCGCGAAGGCGAACCTGTCGGCCGCCGGCAACAACAAGTTCGCGGCGACCGGCGGCGCGAGCGCGGCGAACACGTTCAACGGCACGATCACGGTGACCGTCACCAACGTGCTGCCGAACGGCAACCTGGTGGTCAGCGGCGAGAAGCAGATGCTGATCAACCAGGGCAACGAATTCGTGCGCTTCTCGGGCGTCGTGAACCCGAACACGATCTCGGGCGCGAACTCGGTCTACTCGACGCAGGTCGCCGACGCGAAGATCGAATACTCGTCGAAGGGCTACATCAACGAAGCCGAGACGATGGGCTGGCTGCAGCGCTTCTTCCTCAACATCGCGCCGTGGTGATGACGATGCAGAAGACCCTGTTCAACCGGCTGTCGGCCCGCGCGCATGCCGCCGCGCGGCTCGCCCTCGTGTTCGCGGCGTGCGTGCTCGGCGCGGCGCCCGCGCACGCGGAACGCCTGAAGGATCTCGCGCAGATCCAGGGCGTGCGCGACAACCCGCTGATCGGCTATGGCCTCGTCGTCGGTCTCGACGGCACGGGCGACCAGACGATGCAGACGCCGTTCACGACGCAGACGCTCGCGAACATGCTCGCGAACCTCGGCATCTCGATCAACAACGGTTCGGCCAACGGCGGCCCGTCGTCGCTGAGCAACATGCAGCTGAAGAACGTCGCGGCCGTGATGGTGACCGCCACGCTGCCGCCGTTCGCGCGGCCGGGCGAGGCGCTCGACGTCACCGTGTCGTCGCTCGGCAACGCGAAAAGCCTGCGCGGCGGCACGCTGCTGCTCACGCCGCTGAAGGGCGCGGACGGCCAGGTCTATGCGCTCGCGCAGGGCAACATGGCGGTCGGCGGCGCGGGCGCGAGCGCGAACGGCAGCCGCGTACAGGTGAACCAGCTCGCGGCCGGCCGGATCGTCGGCGGCGCGATCGTCGAGCGTTCGGTGCCGAACGCGATCGCGCAGATGAACGGCGTGCTGCAGCTGCAGCTGAACGACATGGACTACGGCACCGCGCAGCGGATCGTGTCCGCGGTCAATTCGAGCTTCGGCCCGGGCACCGCGACGGCGCTCGACGGCCGCACGATCCAGCTCGCCGCGCCGGCCGATTCGGCGCAGCAGGTCGCGTTCATGGCGCGCCTGCAGAACCTCGACGTGAGCCCGGACAAGGCCGCGGCGAAGGTGATCCTGAACGCGCGCACCGGCTCGATCGTGATGAACCAGATGGTCACGCTGCAGAGCTGCGCGGTCGCGCACGGCAACCTGTCGGTCGTGGTCAACACGCAGCCGGTGGTATCGCAGCCGGGGCCGTTCTCGAACGGGCAGACGGTGGTGGCGCAGCAGTCGCAGATCCAGCTCAAGCAGGACAACGGCGCGCTGAAGATGGTGACGGCCGGCGCGAATCTCGCCGACGTCGTGAAGGCGCTGAACACGCTCGGCGCGACGCCCGCGGACCTGATGTCGATCCTGCAGGCGATGAAGGCCGCCGGCGCGCTGCGCGCCGACCTGGAGATCATCTAAATGGCAGCCTCTCTTCCGAACGCGAACGACCTCACGCAGCGCTTCGCGCTCGACGTGCAGGGTTTCGACGCGCTGCGCGCGCAGGCGAAACAGTCGCCGCAGGCCGGCGCGAAGGCGGTCGCCGGCCAGTTCGACGCGATGTTCACGCAGATGATGCTCAAGAGCATGCGCGACGCGTCGCCGGACGGCGGGCTGTTCGATTCGCATACGTCCAAGCTGTACACGTCGATGCTCGACCAGCAGCTCGCGCAGCAGATGTCGACGCGCGGGATCGGCGTCGCCGACGCGCTGATGAAGCAGCTGCTGCGCAATGCGGGGCAGGGTGCGGGCAGCGACACGGCGGCCGATGTCGGCGCGGCCGGCCCGGGCGCGGGCGGCCTCGGCACGTCGGGTAACGAAGGCGGCCTCGCCGCGATGAACGCGATGGCGAAGGCCTACGCGAACGCGGCGAACAACGGCGGGCTCGCCGGCACGCGCGGCTACTCGGCCGGCAGCGCGCTGACGCCGCCGCTGAAGGGCGCGAGCGGCGTGCAGGACGCCGACGCGTTCGTCGACCGGCTC
>NZ_ASSI01000329.1:0-19411 GCF_000466765.1 Burkholderia sp. AU4i
CGGGGGCGTTATAGCTCATGGTCGATGTTCCAAATCAGGCGGTGAATGAGGCGCGCCACGGGGCCGATACGGCAAAACCGGCCAGCTCCGGGCGGCGAGGTGACCCATCCTAATGCCGTGCGAGCCGGTTTCCATTGTCATATTCGGCCCACCTGGTGACAAAATCGGCCACGGGATGAGGGGGCGGGGGCGGAAGCGGCAGGCTGGGTGCGGGTTTGGGCGGGGTCGGGTTTGGGCGGGAATGGCGAGCTGGCGGCTGGTTGGACGGGGTGATCGGTGGGCCGGGTTCGGATTCGGGTGGCGGGTGGCGGGAGCACTCCTTCCCGCCATATGCCAGCCGTCCCCGGCCAAGAGCCTCTCAATGAGGAGTAACCACGCGGTTCCATTGAAATACGGCCGCCGTCGTGCCGCCACCTTGCTGGATGTGGTTTCTTTGTTAGACCGGGATTTGGTGGGCAGAGAGGAAAACGCCAAACTCCCGGGATTCGCCAGAACAGAGGACGAAAAAATGATTCCAGCGCACATCCGATTGATTTTTCAAGTTTCACACCAGCTTGTCGTTAGGTAGAGGGAGCTTGGCATTCGCTGCGTGCGATACCCCTCACGTGAATGATACTCTCGCAGTCACAGTAGTTATTCCCGCAATTGAACGATTAGCAAAGCGCTAACGAGGATTCCGGTGGCCTATCACTTGAGCTTCCTCTTTGCCGTCTTTAACTTAAAAGGAATAAGCTCATGTGGTTTAACGGAAACGCCGAGATCTATCGATTTCAGCATATCGAGGTGAAGAGCATCACAAGTCGGATCAACTGGGGGGATAGCAGCACGCCATTCGGTCCAAGCCAAGTGATATCGCCTCTTGAGTTCGTATACGCCGCGATGCGCGCATCCATCACTGGGCCAAGGCTTGGATTGAGGGGGCATCTCGCGGGAGGTGCTTTGGCAGTATCGGCTCTGTCCTATTTGTCGAAGTGGCGACCTAGGGCAGTTTACGGGCCAGCATTTGGAGACCTGTTTTATCACGAGAACGCAAGGTATTTGAAGGATTTCGTCGGATCGACCGTAAAGGGTACCGTGGGTGCGGCGTTGACGTTCCTAGAAATGCAATCTCGAGGATATCCGTGGTTCGGTCATTGGGAAGACTGCAGCAACAGCGAGTCTACGAAGGCACATCCTGACTTCGTTTATGCGTCGAGTTTGGACGTCTGCTTGGTGGACGCTAAAGGCTCTGCGTCGAGCTTTTGGTCAGTCATGGATCGAGTGAAGGGCGAGTGGCGTGAGCAGATACTAGCGAACGCGCATATTCCACTTGCGTTTGGCGGGACCGCAACGGAGGGACGGGTCATTGCGGCCACCCTGTCTCGATCGACTGGGACTGGCTTGATTTCGGCCTATGGTCGCCTCCCTGAATTGGTTGGGCCATTGAAATTACCGCCGGCATATCTACTGCCTTACAACCCTGCACATTTTGCGGTGCAACGCGCGCACTTCATCAGCGTATTCTTTCTCCTGGGGCTGAATTCACTGGCCTTTTGTCTTCTAAATCCGTCTCAACAATCTCGGTCAAGGGCTCTTACCGAGCGTGACGACGCACTTCAAGCGGTGCAACGGTTCGTTGACGGTCATGGCGTCTATGTCGGACCCGCACGTCTGTCGTTTCAAGCGGGTTCCAACACATGGACTATGCGGCTTTATGCTCGGGAACATGTCATCAGAGATGCCTCGGACCATCTATTGCTCGATCGTCCAGAACTTGTGGAGACGCCCATGGTGCGTCAGCGCCCTCAAGCGGATCAAATTATCGTGCTTGAGGCTGAGGATGCTCCTCGGGAAGTGCTTGTCGAGAGCGCGGATGGAGTCGGAGCCATCTTTTCAAGGACAGCAACCGACGGCCAATCGTAGCTGGAACCTCGATGAGTCGTGGACGTTGAGGATTGCCTGCGTCTAACTTTTCTTCAATAGGGCCGCGTAGTAGTCGGCGATATTGTCCTCCGTCCCCTTGGTGATCCGATTGAACACCCGCCCCCATGGCCAGCAGCTGGAACCGGTGGTAGTTCGCAAACCCGGGAATCGACTTTCGCCGAGGGTGACCATACCCCATTCGCCACCATGATTGCGGCGATACACCTCTCCGACGTAACTTCCATAGGCTTTCGCAAATGACATGACTTGCTCGTCCGTTGGTTTGGGACTAGTGCTGACGTAGGATGAACTCATTTGCGCCAAGACCTTTTCGACACTTACAATACTCGCGTCCGACCAGTCGAGTTTTATTCCAAACTGTTTCGCGGAGAAGTCAACGGCGTCTAGCGAGTAGGCTTCCGCGATTTTCTGGATTTTTGCATCAGGAGAAAAGGTCTGGCCGGACGGGGTTTCTGCCAACGCAACTCCACCGCGAACGCAAGCCATCAGGGCGATCAGCGCGAACAGGAAGCGCTTTACGATTGTTTTCAATGGATTCCCACTCCAAGATAACTCTGACTCGCTACAGCGAGTCAGAGTGTTGAATGATCGCCTCGACCGATCTTATACGCCGGAGCAGCCTATAAGCAATGTGAACGGCAGCTTTCGGCAGATCTGAAGGTCCCCTTCGGGTCGGCATCAACCAGTCCGACACCACCCCAATACCACTCGACCGAGGCCAGCCAGCCGCAGACATCGGCTGGCCGCGTCGCCTGGACATTCGAATGTCCAGGCGCGAAGAGACGGCTTTCGCGCGAATTCCGTATCCATCGGACGATGGCACTCCCAGATAGTCGCCGGCAGTAGTCAAAGGCTGCCCGGGGCCGCCGTCCGAATGTCTGTGCGCCAAGGTGCAGAACAATCGCGCACGCCCTGACCCCGAACGTCCGAACATGGCTGGCGCATGTACTGGATGCGGCTGCGTCTTCAATCCGTCGCCGGCGCGGCACCTGCCCAATTTCCGTCGTTCCGGTCCCAGGGAGGCGCGCCACTGAACGCGTCGACCAGGAAATCGATCATGACGCGCACCCTGGCGCTCAGGTACCGACGGCTCGGATACAGCGCGAGAATGTCGATATCCGGCAAGCGGTACCTGGGCAACACATGCACGAGCCGGCCCTCGCCGAGATCCTTGCCGATCAGGAAAGTGGGCTGCTGGATCACGCCGTGCCCGGCAAGGGCCGCTGCACGCGCCGTATCGCCGTTGTTGGTATGCATGTGACAGTCGACCTTCACCGAATGAAGCTTGCCGCGCTCGTCGATCAGTTGCCATTCGTCGCCGGTGGACGCATACGTGTAGCCGATACAGCGGTGCCCGCTCAGCTCCGCCGGGGCTGCCGGAACGCCGAAGCGAGCCAGATAGGCCGGCGATGCGCACAGAATGTTTTGCGACGTCGCCAGCTTGCGGGCCGCATGACTGGTCGAACCGGCGCGTGAGATGCGAATGGCGAGATCGTAGCCTTCATCCACGATATCGACGACGCGGTCAATCAGTCCAACATCGAGTTCGACTCCCGGGTATTTCCGCATGAACTCGGGCCACAACGGTGCCAGATACAAAATACCGAAGCTCACGGGGGCATTGATGCGCAGCCGCCCGCGCGGCTCGACCGACGCCGACGAGACCAGCCCCTCCGTCTCGGCGACATCGTCGAGGATCGACTTGCAACGGGCGTAAAGCGTCTCGCCGCCCTCGGTAAGAGAAAGCGTACGCGACGAGCGATTCAGCAAGCGCGTGCCCAGATGCGCCTCCAGTTCATTCACATAGCGTGTGACATTGGCGGGCGACGTGCCGAGCGCATCCGCGGCGCGCGCGAAGCCCCCACGGCTCACCACCGTCACGAAAACCTCGAAGGCGCGCAGACGATCCATCATTACCTCGGTTCATTCACAAAAGCTGAATGATAGAAGCACATTTTGGTCCTTTCTACAATCAAAACTGAGGCCTATATTGCTTTCAACGCGCCAATGCATGGGGCACTGGCCGACGAAGTGCATCAGGAGATTGAAAATGCAACGCTTGAAAGGAAAAGTCGCCATCGTCACGGGCGCCAGCGCAGGGATTGGGCGTGCGACGGCAAAGCTGTTCGCGAAGGAAGGCGCCAAGGTGGTCATCGCGGCGCGGCGGGCTGCGGAACTCGAAACACTCGCCGCGGAGATCGTCAGCGAAGGCGGCGAAGCAGCATACCTGGCGGGTGACGTGCAATCGGAAGACTTTTCGAAGACGCTGGTCGCGCTCGCGGTGAGCCGGTTCGGCCGCCTGGACATTGCCTACAACAATGCCGGTACGCTCGGCGAGATGGGGCCGAGCACCGGTATTTCCGAAGCAGGCTGGAATGCCGCGCTGTCGACCAATCTGACGAGCGCCTTCCTTGGCGCGAAACACCAGATTCCGGAAATGGTGAAGCAAGGCGGTGGGTCGATCATCTTCACGTCGACGTTCGTCGGTTACTCGTTCGCGTTTCCCGGCACTGCGGCTTATGCGGCGAGCAAGGCGGGCCTGATCGGCTTGACGCAGGCACTTGCCGCCGAGTACGGCGCGCAAGGCGTGCGCGTGAACGCGGTGTTGCCGGGCGCTGTCGACACGGACATGTATCGCGGCATGAACGACACCCATGAATCGCAGGCGTTCGTCACGGGCCTGCATGCGCTCAAGCGCGTTGCAAAGCCGGAAGAGCTTGCCCGGTCGGTGCTGTATCTCGCTTCCGACGATTCGTCATTCGTGACCGGTACGGCATCACTGGTTGACGGTGGCGCGTCCATTACCCGGACCTGATCGCTCTTTGTCGGCATCCGGCTTCTACCTGCCGATGCCGCCAGTTCCACCTCACTCATGCAAAGGAAATGAATCATGGATCTGAATCTGCAAGGCAAATTCGCATTGGTCAGCGGCAGCACCGCCGGCATTGGCTTCGCTATCGCCAGGACGTTGGCGCAGGAAGGCGCGCGCGTGATCGTGAATGGCCGCTCCCAGTCATCAGTGGATGACGTGGTCGCGCAACTGAAAGCCGAGACGGGCAGCGACGTAACGGGTTTTGCGGGCGATCTCGCCACAGCCGCGGCGGCTGATGAACTGGCAACGCGTTATCCGGACGTGGAAATCCTGGTCAACAACCTGGGTATCTTCGAGCCCAAGCCGTTCGAGGAGATCCCCGACGCCGACTGGTCGCGTTTCTTCGACGTCAATGTGTTGAGCGGTGTACGCCTCGCTCGCCTGTTTCTGCCCGCGATGAAGCGTGCAGACTGGGGGCGCATCATTTTCATTTCGAGCGAAAGCGGCGTGCAGATTCCCGCCGAAATGATCCACTACGGGATGACGAAAGCCGCGCAGATTGCCGTGTCGCGCGGGCTCGCCGAAGCCGTTGCCGGCACCGGAATTACAGTCAATAGCGTGCTGCCGGGGCCGACGAAATCGCGTGGCGTGGGCGAGTTCGTGGAGGCGCTTGCAAGCGCCGAGGGCAAATCGTTTGAAGCGTTCGAACAGGAGTTCTTCGAGAAAGTCCGCCCCACATCGCTCATCAAGCGATTTGGTTCGCCGCAGGAGGTTGCGTCGCTCGTGGCCTATATCGCCAGTCCGCTTTCGGCGGCCACGACGGGAGCCGCGTTGCGAGCCGACGGGGGCGTTATAAAAAGTGCCTTTTAAAACCCCGGTCGACATTGGGTCGGGCTTTCGACAGTTGCCTCGCTCGATGTCCCGATGCGGTTGGCTGAAACGCTCCGTCTGTGGCGTCCGCGACAATCAGGCACGGGGCGGCTGTCTTGCATTCTCGCGGCGGTCTCGTTCATGGCGTCGCGGGCAGCGCCGTCATTCAGCGGGCGTGATGGATGGCTTCGCTTCTCGAGGGGCATGGCCGAAGTAGGCCTTGTAGGCACGACTGAAAGCGGCTTCCGACTCGTAACCCACCGACCGTCCAACCTCGCCCACGCGCGCGTCACCTTTCGCCAGCATGTCGCGGGCGACGCTCAAGCGCCATTCATTGCGGTAACGCAACGGCGACTTGCCAACGAGCGCATTGAAACGTTCGCAAAAGTTGGAGCGGGACATGCCCGCGACGGCAGCGAGACCATCGATCGTCAAACCACGTGGCGACTGCTTATGGATTGCCTTCAAAGCGCGGGCAATACGCTTGTCCGCCAATCCGCCCAACCAGTTCGATGCATGACCATGATGAACCCAGGCACGCAACGCACGCACCACCACGAGATCAATCATGCGGGAGACCATCAAGGCGGACCCCGCCTCGTCATTGTCCGCCTCATGCAGAAGAAACTGCATGATGTTCGGCAGCCAGTCGCATGTCTCCGCCTGGCGAAGGTGGATCATGGCGGGTAACGTCAGAAGCAGATCCGGCTGGCTCGCCGGATCAAACCAGAAGTGGCAGACGACGACGTTCGCCGGTTGGTCCAGGGCGGAAATGCGCAGGCTGCCAGGCCCGCGCGGCAACAAGAGTAGTTCGCCGGACCGAATCTCGGAAGCGCCTGCCTCATCGCCGGCAATTTGCACCACGCCTTCCATGACTGCGTACGCGTGCGCCGCCCGCGCAGACATGTCCAACTGCGCGAATGGCTGCAGCATCGACGAAAAGATGCGGTCGCCCGTCATGCGCATACGCGCAAGAACCTGGGACAGGAGATCACCGTTAGCCAGACCAGCAAGCGCCCGATCCGGAAAAATGGTCAAGTTTTTCCCAGGTTCAGTCATGTCAATTCGGGTTTCGTGAGCCTAAAGTAAGCGTCGATCACCAACGAAATCACGCAAGGCAAGGATTGAAACCATGTTTGGAATTTCGCCGCTCGGCTGGATACATACTCTCGGCAGTCTACCCGCGATCCCCATGGCCGTGTACATGTTCGCGCGTTACGGCAGGATCGTTCCGCGCTCGGTTGCCGGGAGGGTGTACTTCGTTACCATGTTGATTGGTTCCCTGACCGTGTTCGCCATAGCGCATCAAGGTATCAGCTACGGCATCGGAATCGGAGCCGTCGTGCTGTTACTGGCTGGATATGGCGTTGCGTATCTGCCTCTGCCCGGTCGAGCCGGTATCTACCTGGAAACCTTCTGTCTGACGTTGACCGCATTCGTGCTGATGGTTCCCACGGTGACCGAAACGCTGAAGCGTGTGCCCGACGGACATCCGCTGGTCAGCGATCCGAGGTCGCCACTGCTTCTCGGTGCCCAAGCCGCGCTCCTCGTCGCGCTCGTTCTGGGGTTGATCGCTCAAACGCTTTATCTTCGCAGGAAAGCGCAGGGTACCCGGTCGATGAAAATCTAGAGAACGGGCAAGAGGCGAAGCTTCCGTTGCCGTGTGAATACGACAATAGATATGTAATCCGAATGATATCGGCTTGATATTGATCCGACATCGGTGGAGTGATCGAAGCCGGCTCATGGTATCGAAAGAAGATCGCGCCACCCATTCGGATTCCGTGCGTTTTGTGGCAAGCCGCACGCTCGCGAAGGCAGTCGGGGCCAAGACAAGTCACCTCGTGCTCATTTCGCATCCGGTAGAGGCCGCGAACGTGACCCTCGATGCGACCGCCGGCCAGCGCAACGCGGGCGCCGGCAACAAGCTTGCGACGGTCAAGCCCGGTGTTCGGTCCAGTCAACCGCTCGGTGCCAACGGAGTTGGGATTGGCGTACTTCGGCACATCGACAGTGGTATTTGTCAGGCGAGCGCACGCTAAACGACCGCTTGGGAAATCTAAGCGTGGCCGCTTCGGGTCGATCTGCGCCGGTCATGCGTCACAGAGCGGCAGCCGGCCGCGTTCGGCCACGAACGGATACTCGACAGGCGGAGCTAGATTGCTGACAATTCCGTCCATCGCCGCACATCTAGGGCGACACCTTTCATACCCAGTGCAAACAACGCCTTGCTGAAAGGCATCTATAGTGCCGACCCGCCTATGAAACTCGATATGGAAACGTGGTTGATTGACGAAGGCGACCGAGTCATTCAGAAAAGATCACTCGAGGGTTTCGACAGCCTGACGTTGATCGAACGCGTCGTCTACAGCATGTGGGTCATTGACTACGCCGTTCGGAACTCCGGCACTCTCGAACCAATGAGGGAGTTGTACCCTGATGCCCCGCATGAACTCGAAGCCTTTGCTGCCTCGAACAATGCGGCGAATCTCCTCGCGTTATTGAACTTATCGTCGAACGAGAAACGATTCTGTGCCGAATACCACGAGCGATTTGATCGCGCCTGCGGCGACATAAGACACAACTTTGACCAATGCGCCTGAGTCGGTCGTTTATTGGGCTCAGATCGGCCAACTACGGTCAGTCGACGGTGGTCCTGAGATCGTCGACAATGAGGCTGCAGACGACGTGGAGATAGCAGATATGAAAAACACTCGAGAATTCTTGCTACCGTTCGGAATCGATCTCAGGGTAGAAGCCGGAAACGCAAGTATCGAATCCAACTTGCCGGAAGCACTCCCCAACTTCAGCGATCCGGTCGAAAACGGACGCATCGTAGGGGTTGTTGAAGGCGTCGAGCAATTGTTGCTTTCGCTTGCGCGTGTCGGTATCGATTTATCCAATCCGCTGTTCGCACAGGCAATCAACGATTGCGTAGCCAACCTTCAATCAGGCTGATGGGAGAATTTCCGTGTACGGCTAGTTTCATTCATTCGACAGCATCGCAGAGATCGCTGACAATCTCTCGAATATTCAGGACTTGCCTTGGCCTGCACGACGAAACCCAGGAAATAAATTTCACGTTCCGCGAAGGATACATACGTGATAAAAGCCATTTTTTTTGATTATGACGGGGTGCTGACAACGGACAAAACCGGTTCGCTCACTACGAACAGGTATCTGAGCACAGTATCCGGTGTCGAGTATGAGTCCGTTCGTAAGGCATTCGCAAAATACAATCCAGACCTGTTGGTCGGAAAGGTGACGCATACCGATATCTGGGATGCAGCTTGCAAAGCAATGCATTGCAAAGTCGATTTTTCATTGCTCGAAGAGGCATTTCAAAGCACACCCGCAAATGCCGCAATGTTTGCTCTGGCGCGCAGCCTGAAGCCAGCGTATTCTCTCGGCATCATCACCGACAACAAACGGGATCGGATCGATTCATTGAAGAAATCGCAAGGCCTCGATGCGCTGTTCAACCCGATCATCGTGTCGGCCGAGTTTGGCTCGGGGAAGGACAGTACTGCGGTTTTTGAACATGCTTTACGATGTGTTGGAATAGGCCCCGAAGAGAGTATCTTCATCGACAACAATCGAGAAAATCTGATTGCACCCAGCGCACTCGGCATGGGCACGATCTTCCACGATGACGAAAAAAACGATGTTGGGAAGCTGATCGAAACCCTCAGGAATGAGTTCAACATCCTGGAACTACAGTAGCGCGTTGAGCCATTTCGTGAGAGGCGAAGGAGCGTCCGAATGACCGCGGTTGGGACAAATACCGGTTGAATCCACCGCCAGTTTCTGACATTCGACATTGCTGGCTGAATCGTTGACAATTGCCATCGGACTCTTTCAACTTGCCTGTTCCTGATGGGATAGGTGCGCGCAACGGGAGAAGACGAATGCCGACGAACAACACGGTCGCACTCATCGTAGATCCTGATTTCGGCGCTCGTATCCAGGAAGTTGCCACGAGAGTACGGCACACTTGGGTCGTTGCTACACCCGCGAATATTGCTGTTGCCGAGCAAATCTGGAGAGCATCGCCGAACCCATCCAGGCTCAACACGGAAGGCGGCGTTACCACGTTCATTCAATATGGTGTGGATCAAGAAAGCTGGTTCGACGCAATCCTCAATTCTGTCGACGAACACCACAATTGTCACTCGTACGATCCGGGTTATTCGATCCTGGAGGTCTATGGGATAACGCTTACCGAGCGACTACGGTCCGCGCTCGTCGAGCTCGGGTTCTCGGTTTTTTCGCCCACAGATTCGGGGTTTTGCGCTCGCAAGCTGCAACCTAGTTGAGAGACCCGGGCCCAAAATGCGAAACGACAAAGACCGCGCAGCTTATTGGATTGCGTTCATTCTTGAACGCTGTCAATTTCCCAATGTCAATGCGCTAGCAGCCCAATTTGCGAATGCCAAAATCGTTGCGCTTTGTGAATGCGGGTGCAACAGTTTCGCACTGTCAATGACCACACCCGACGAGGTGCCTAGAATAGCAACTAGCGGACACGGTTACAGACTAGTGTTTGAAGCAGACTTCCGCGATCACAGTGGCTTTGAAGAGTTACAGTCGCTTGAAATCCTTTTGTTTGCCGACAATTCTGGCCATTTGAGTTATGTTGAAATCGACTACTGCGGCAACGCACTGTCAATCCCTGAACGCTTGAGCCTCGAATCCGCGCCCTATAACGTTTTCCGCGGTGCCACGCTCATCCAGGCGTAGATCGCGACTGACCTCGATTAACGTCGATTCTGGACCGCAGGTCTGCACACCGGCAAAGTCCGCTTTCGGCGATGATGAACGTAGCTCCAGGGTCGGCAACCGTCGGCCGCATCCGTCGGTTGGCGGCCACTTTCGGACCTTCGACTTCGGTGTCTAAACCGTCACCAATCCAGGTCACGAACACTTGTTGATGACCGTCGTGGGAAATGCACACACAATCTCACGTCATCACCGCACGACGATTTGATCAGACTGGAGACATAGCTAATGACCGATCGTGCTTCCCGCCGTCAGCTCGACCTTCTAGGCTCTCCGCGCTGGCAATGGCTCGATGAACTTCTGCGTATCTGGTATGTGCGCGCCTTAGATTCAGCCGATGGCTGCTCGCCCGACGAGCTCGCCGATATCTCGGCTCGCCTCAATTTCGTAATGCCAGCCACGCTTGCGGAGTGGTTCGAACTCGTTGGCCACCGCTTAGAATCCGTTCAGGACGCCCCCGCGACGCCCCTTACGGTGCGCGTTCAGGATGGCCTAGTAAGCGTCTGGACGGAGAACCAAGCTGTATGGACGCTGCTCGTGGGCGCCGGAAACGATCCGATGTGCCAGATCGATAGTTCCGATTTCTGCTTTCCAGCTACTCCTTTGAGCCAAGCATTGCACGGGATGACGCTTAGCGACACGTTAGTGGGCGCTTGGGATGGCAATGGTCGGGGACCACTAGGTGACTTGGCGTCATCGGTCGTCGGAGGCGTAATCGAGGACGCTACGGACGATGAGGTGGCTCGTGTCCTGAGTGCTTTCCCCCAACTAAAAGTCCCAGGCAATCCGTTCTATAACGTCCCGCCCTATGGGGACGGCACGACGATACTTCGTGACGGGATTGGCTTGGAGTGGGCGGTGGCTACGGCAGAGGCATTCGAGCACATTGATGCGCTGGTCCCGCTCGAACCTCCCGGCGGCCGCTATCGGGTGAGCCTTGAGCTCCCTACGGCAGTCGCGCGCCAGGTCGGGCTGATCGGACGTAGTGCTATCCCGGATCTTAATGCCATCCATTTGCCCTCTGAACTTGCGAGGCCGGCGACGGGGAGCGTCAGCCAGCTTTCGGCTTCATTTGAGTGGGAGACCGCGCAGCCCGAAAAATGTATGTCTGCTGTTCGGAACGCGCTGCCCGAGACTGAGCGAGCGCTGGCCAAGATTACTTACAGACCAGAGCGGATTGCGCACTGGCGAACCGTCGAATCGGATGGAGGTGTTGATGATGCGCGTTGAAATCTGCCTTTCCGCCGGTTGGTAAGCAAGCCACAGCAAACGGTACGTCAGCGTCTGGGGCCGCGTCCGACCTGCCGGTCCAGGTGCAGGCGCGCGACGATATGGCGAAACCGCGAATGGCGATTGGGAGAAATTCGACTGACCGTTGAATCCACCGTCGCCAACGGCCATCCCCCCGCCCCCCCCTACTTCATCGCGACAAGCGGCTCGACAAACGCCTCGAAATGCGGCAACCAGATCGGAATCGCCTCCTTGACCGCGAACATCCCGTGCCCGTTCTTGCCGAACGGCGGCTCGACGATCATCTGCCCGTGCCCGCCCGCCGCCTGAAACGCGGCAAACCACGTCGCCACGACTTCCGGCGCGAAATACTTGTCGTTCTGCACGTAATGCCAGAGCACCGGCACGCGCGTCGTGCTCGCGAAATGCCCGATCGTGTCGGCCATCTGCCGCGGATCGCACGGCATGCCCGGATGCGTCGTCGGATTGCCCCCACGCCCGCCCGAGAAGTTCACCACCGCGACCACGCCCTGCGGCGCGTAGCTTGCCGCCGCCAGCGACGCGAAGCCGCCCGCCGATTGCCCGACCAGCACGATGCGGCTTCGATCCACCTGCGGCAAGGTCTGCGCATAGCGCACGGCCGCAAGCACATCGCGCGCGGCCTGCTGGCCGGCAGCGAGGTAATCGGGATGCCGGCACGACCCTGCATCCTCTTCGTCGACACCGCCCGTCGCACCGTACCCGCGGCGGATCGGCACGATCACCGCGAAACCGTGCTGCACGAACGTCCGGATCTGCGGCAACGCGCGGTAGCGTCCCACCTTCGGCCGGTCGCGCGGCTCGGGCGGGCTGCCGTGGCTCAGCACGATCAGCGGAAAGGGCCCGGGGCCGTCCGGCATGTAGGTCGTGGCGACGATGTCGCGTGTGTGCCCGCCTTCGTCGACCGGCACCTTGACGACGGTTTCATGCAGATCGGGGGCAATGGCGGTGTCTTCGACCGCCGTCGCCGCGCAGCCGGCGACGGAAGCGATCAACACGCCCGGGATCAGCACCCGGCACAGGTGGATGGCGATCCGGTTTCGACGAACGACGATGCTCATGGGCAATCTCTCCACGAATCCAGGGATGACGGGCGAGGCTGTGGCAATGCGTACCGCGAAGGCGACAGTGTATCCGTACGGCGCCGCAACCGGGCCGGCCGCATGCGTACACCCCGCACCGGCATCCTGATCGTCACCCGCCATCACCACCGATAACTGACATCCCCCGTCACCGACAGCCGCGTGCCGTAGAAGCACCCTCCCGCCGAAAAACACGACGACACATAAGTCCGGTCGAACAGGTTGTTCACGTGCGCCGCGACGCGCCACCCCTTCCACGCCGGCCGCTCGACACCCAGGTCGTACGACAGCCCGAGATCGAAGAGCACGACGGCCGGCACGTCGAACGTATTGACGTTGTCGCCCGCGCTGCGCCCGACATAGCGCATGCCGCCGCCCACCCTCAGCCCGCGCAGGCCCGGCCGGTCGACCGCATAGTCGAGCCACAGCGACGCCAGATGGCGCGGCACCGCCGCCACGCGCTTGCCGACGACGGCCGCGTCCGTATCGGCCTGCACCGTCGTGTCGAGATACGTGTACGCGGCGATCACGTCCAGTTGCTTCCAGACGCGCGAACGCCCTTCCAGCTCGATCCCTCGCGAACGCACCTCGCCCGTCTGCACGTTGAAGAACGGATGCTCGGGATCGGCGGTCAGCACATTGCGCTGGCGAATGTCGAACGCGGCGATCGACGCGTTCTGCAACCGGTCGGGCGACTGGTAGCGCAGCCCGACCTCGAACTGCTTCGCCTTCGTCGGCGTGAACGGCTGGCCGTCGAAGCGCGTGCCGAGCGCCGGCTCGAACGACGTCGAATAGCTCAGGTACGGCGCGAAGCCGCTGTCGAACAGGTAAACGGCCCCCGCACGCCCGGTGAACGCACGCGTGCTCTGCCGCACGCTCGCGGAGCGCAGCAGGTCGTCGGTCGTCGTGCGCGACCATTCCTCGCGCCCGCCGAGCGTGACGACCCAGCGATCCCAGCGCACCTGGTCCTGCAGGTAGACGCCGATCCGGTCGGGTGTCTGGCGCGTCTGCTGCCCGATCGGCGGCGCCGCGAACGGCTGCCCGTAATCGGGCGCACGCGTATCGAGCGGCGGCGCCGCGCCGAACCCCGACCCGACGAGGTTCGCCACCGCATGCTCGTACGACAGCCCGGCCAGCACCGTATGCTCGACCGGCCCCGTCATCACGCGCATCTCCGCCTGGTTGTCGAGCGCGAGATGGTTCACGTGCTCACGCGACCACGACAGCGAACGGTTCAGCACGCCCGGCGCCAGGTAGGGCGCGACGAAATTGACGGCCGCGCCCGCGAAGTCGACGTCGAGATGCGTATAGCGCACGTTCTGCCGGACTTTCCACGTCGAGTCGAAACGATGCTCGAACGCGTAGCCGATCATCGCCTGCGTGCGGTCGTACGTGTCGAAGCCGGGCAGCCCCGGATAGAAGCGCGTCGGTATCCGACGGCCCGCGTCGGGCCACAGCGTGCCGAGGGCCGGCAGCCAGCCCGCGAAGTTGTTGTGCGGATCGCGCTGGAACGAACCCAGCAGCGTGAAACTCGTATTGGCGTTCGGCTGCCACGTCAGCGACGGCGCGACGACGATCCGCTGCTGCCGCGAATAATCGATCTGCTCGTCCGCGCGGCGCGCGAGGCCGTCGATCCGGTAGCGCCACGTGCCGTCCTGCGTCACGGGCCCGCTGAAATCGAACGCAAGCTGCCCGCGATCGCGGTTGCCGGTCTGCACGGCGAGCAGGTGCTGCGCGTCGCGCGTCGGTCGCTTGCTGACCATGTCGACGATGCCGCCGGGGCTCGCCTGCCCGTACAGCACCGACGCCGGGCCGCGCAAGACGTCGATGCGTTCGAGCGTCCACGGATCGACGACGCTCGCGGCCCAGTTCACGCCTTTCGGCAGCGGCAGGCCGTCGAGCATCTGCGGATTGATCGCCGCCGCCGCGAACCCGCCGAAGCCGCGCAGGAACACGCTCTCGAGCACGCCACCGGGGCGCGAGTCCGCGTACGTGCCCGGCGTGTAGCGCAGGCTGTCGCCGACGCTGTGCACGTCCTGCCGGTCCATCTGCTCGCGCGTGACGACCGACAGACCCTGCGGCACCTCGACGATCGCCGTGTCGGTCTTGGTGCCCGCGCGCGACACGTCGGCCGCGATGCCGTTCACGGGGCCGACGCCCGTCTCGCGCCGCCCGTCGACGACGATCGGCGCGAGCAGCGGCGCATCCGCGGGCTCGCCCGCGTCCCGCGCATCTTGCGCGGCAGCCGAAGCGGCGATCGGCATCGTCGCCGCGCAGGCCAGTACGGCCGCCCAGCCCGGCACGCGCCGCAACGCCGCGCACGGCAACGGAAATCCAGGCCGCGCATCGCGGCCGATGTGTGATCGATTCATGTCGGGTTATCCGGAAAGCGGAGACGGGCGTCGGCGGATACGTCGCGCCCTTGGGTACGGAGACGGGCCGCTCTTGCAACGGCGACCTCGACTGAACAGCGAATGCGAATCATTTACGCCGACGCGACGCGGGTAAATGCCGGTGGACGCAATCGACGAATGTGCGGCATGCATCGATTGGCCGCAGGTTTATTCGTCTGACGTTAACAAAATGTCACGTTTGAATATCGTTATCCTGAACGACCAAATGAATGATCGGATGATAGGATAGCGACACCCTCAAGTTTCAAGCGACACACTTAATGTCAAGCCTGCCCCCGGCCACCCGACACTCGCTCGTCGATTCTGCGATCGAGATCCTCAAATCCAACATCACTTCCGGCATCTGGCGCGTCGGCCAGCGCATTCCGACCGAGCTCGATCTCGCGAAGCAGCTCGAAGTCGGCCGCAACACGGTGCGCGAGGCGGTTCGCACGCTCGCGTATTCCGGCGTGCTCGAAGTGCGCCAGGGCGACGGCACCTATGTGCGCCGCAACGTCGATCCGGCCGAAACGATGCGCAACGTCGATCGTGCCGCGCGCAGCGACCATCTCGAACTGCAATGCATGCTCGAAACGGAATGCGCGCGCTACGCGGCGCGCCGGCGCACCGACGAGGATCTCGTGACGTTGCGCAAGCTGCTGAAGGCGCGCGGCGAGCGCGAAGCGTCGCGCGACGTGAAGAAGTTCGTCGAGCGCGACCGCGCGTTTCACATCGCCGTGGCCGCCGCCTCGCACAATCACGCGCTCGAAGCGCTGTATCGCTACTTCTCGGGCTCGATCCTCGCGAACGTGGAAGACATCCTCGTCGAACTCGACGAGGCCGAGATCCCCGAGCCGGACATGCGGGCGCACCAGGCGGTGCTCGACGCGATCGAACAACGCGACGAGAACAAGGCGGTGCGCGCGACGCTCGCGATCCTCAAGCCGCAGATGACCTGGCTCGAGACGCGCGAGGCGCCCGCCGCCTGACGGGCCCCGCACGTCCGGTTTGCCCGGTTTGCCCCGTACGCGCTACGCGGCGACGGCCTCGATCACGTCGATCTGCCCGTCCGGCGCGGAGCGCAGCCCCACGGGCCGCCAGCCGGCGGCGGCGAGCAGCGCGTCGTATTCGTCCCGCGTGCGCTCGCGGCCGCTGCCCCAGCACATCATGTGGATGTCGTAGAGCTTCGAGAAATGCGCGACGCCCGGCGCCGGCACGACCCGCTCGATCACGAACACGCGCGCGCCGTCACGGGCGCTTTCGCGTGCCCGCCTGAGGATTGCCACGCATTCGTCGTCGTTCCAGTCGTGCAGGATCAGCTTCAGCAGGTAGACGTCGGCGGCCGGCACCGCGTCGAACATGTTGCCGCCCGCCTTGCTGCAGCGCGCGCTCACGCCCATCCGCTGCGCCCAGTCGTCCGCGTCGCCGTCGATCACCTCCGGCAGGTCGAACACGACACCGGTCAGCGCGCCGAACCGCCGCAGCAGGCTGCACAGCATGTGCCCCTGGCCGCCGCCGATGTCGCACGCATGCGTGCCCGGCGCGAACGTGACGTCGCGCAGCGCATCGACGACCTGTTCCGACTGCACGGTCGAGAAGCTCGACATCGCGCGCTTGAAATCGCTTCGGTAACGTTCGTTATCCTTCGCATATTCGAACGCCATCGCGCCGAACTCGCGGACGAAACCGTTCTGCTGCCCCTCGCGCACCATGTCGGGCAGGTGCGCCCAGATCGCGTAGTGCTCGGGGCCTTCCTGCAGCAGCACGAAATCGCGCAACGTACTCGCGGCATCCGCGTGCAGCAGCGCGCCCGACGCGGTGGCCCGGAAGCCGCGCCGCGGGTCCTCGTCGAGCAGCCCGAGCGCGGCGAGCGCACGCAGCAGCCGGTACAGCAGCGGTTCGTCGACGTCGAGCGTCGCCGCGAGCGCGGCCGACGAAACCGGTGCATCCGTGGTGACCGCATCGAACACGCCGAGCCGCGTGCCCGCATACAGGATCCGGCTGCGCCACCGCCCGAACAGCGTATCCAGCACCTGTTTTGCCGCATTTTCCATAAAGCACTCCTGAGCAGGGTTCGACCGCGCCGGCACGTGATGCACCGGGCGATCGCATCGTCAACGAAGCAGGCGGATCACTGCTCGTGCAGGAATTCCCGGATCGGGTAGCCGACATGGCGCTGCGCATCGAGCGTATAGCCGAGGATGCGGTCGCCGCGCTTGAGCTCCGTGATGTTGTGCACGCTGCCTTTCGGCCCGAGCACGCGCACGTGCCAGTCGTCCTGCGCAATGATGTTGATCGCGCGATTCGCGGCATTCTTCGCCTCGATCAGCAGCAGCGGCCGCGTCTCGACCTTCGCGCGCCCGACCACGACGCGGCGTGCCTTGCCCTGCACGTTGACGGCCAGGATCTCCGCGCCCGATTCGAGCTCGGCGAGGTAGCGGGTGCGGTTGTCCGGCGCGACGACATACGAATGGAGCGCGGCCGCGTTCACGCGGAACGGGCGCGTCGGCATGTACGGCAGCGGGTGCGTCTCGCTGCTGATCAGGATCATGCCGGTCGAATACGAACCCACGAGGATGCCCTCGTCCTGCTCGAAGCGCGAGCAGGTGTCGACGCAGACGCGCTCGCCCGGCCCCAGGTGCGTGAGCCCGACGATCTCGATTTCCTCGAGCTGCAGATCCTCGACCGTGTCGCTGCAGATCGACACGAGCTGCGTGGCCTGCCCGACCTGCGTCGGCGTGAGCAGCACGCCTTCGGGGCCGCGCTGCAGCACGTTCAGCGTCACTTCGGCATCCTCCAGGTCGGCGACGACGGTGATCAGCTCGCCCGCCGCGCGATCGGCGGCCGCCAGCAGGATCTCGAGCGGGATCTTGCTCGGGTCCTGCAGGAATTCGACGAGCAGCCACGGCGTGGACACCGACAGCTCGCACGCGCGCGTGAGCGTCGCCTCGCCCGTCACTTCGATGAACACGCCGAGCTCGACGCCGTCCGGCACCGCGAAATCGACCGGCAGTCCGTCCTTCACGAGGACGATCTGCACCTGCTCGAGCAGCGCGGCATCGGCCGGCTGCCGATCGACGACCGCGACCTTGCACGCGCTCGGCGGCAGCCGCCCGGCCTGCTCCGCATCCTTCACGACGAATGCGGACACGCCGACATGCAGCGCTTCCTCGGTGATCTCGTCCGCGAGCTCGCCGATGTTGCGCAGGTCAATCCAGGAAAGCTTCTTCAAGGCCAATCTCCTTCGAAGGGGATAAAGCAGGTTGAATGACAGGGTGAAACTAGCGACTGACGGAAACGGCCGAACGCGACGCGGCGGCCCGCATCCGGCAATCCACCCAGCCGGCGCCCGGCTCGTAGCCGGCCAGCCGGACGCCGGGCGCGACATCGGCGAGCCCGACGGCCGTGCCGCCGTCGGTCCGGAACCGCACCGCGCGGTCGCCGCGCAGCACGACACGCGTGCTCGCGCCGGATGCGCTGCGCGTGTGCAACGCGACGAGCGGCGCGGATTCGATCCGCACGCGGCCGACCACGATCGCGCGCGTGTCGCCCGCCGCGCCGACCGTCAGGATCCGCTCGCCCGAACGCAGCAGCGAAAGCTGGCGCGCGCGGTCGCCGCCGCAGAACACGAACGATTCGGCCGAGCCGGCGTCGATGCCGAACACGAGCGGCCGGCCCGGCGGGTGCGCGGCGCCGGCCGCGACGACGAGCAGCATGCTGGTCGCGCTCGCGCCGGCCAGCACGCACTCTTCGCCGTCGAGCTGCGAACAGCCGTCGATCACCGCATGCAGCCCGACGCCGAGCGGCTCGACGCGCTGCACCTCGAATGTCTTCAGCTTCAGCGGCTCGCGCGAGCGCAGCTCGCCGCACGCGGCCAGCACGCCGCGCAACGCGGCCGCATCGCGCGGTGCGAACGCGATGTCGACCGGCGACTGCGCATGCTTGCGCGCGAGGTAGGCCGCGCCGTGCGGATCGGCGAGCGACACGACGATGCGGCACGCGGTGTCGCGGACACCCTCGAGCAGGCGCTCGAGCGGCATCGTGGTCGCGAGCGCGTAGTCGAGCAGGACGAGCGCGTGCCGCGCGATCGCGGCGCGCGCGGCATCGAAATCGGCCGCGCCGTCGATCCTCACGCGAACGCCCGCGAGCGGCGCATGCGCATCGTCGACCAGCGTCGCGACGCCCGCCGTCGAAACGGTCAATAGCGCCGCCGCGCCGGCCGCGCACGGTTCGCGCCCGGCCTCGGCCACCACGACGCGGCGCGCGCCGGCCCTCGCCGCGTC